>CAWUOA010000004.1:0-29836 GCA_963923225.1 uncultured Planctomycetaceae bacterium | reverse complement strand
CGATCTTGTAGCGGAGCTTGAGCTCGAAGTCGTCGAGCGTGCCCTGACGCCAGATCAGGAAGGTGTTGCCGTTGGTCGGCTTCTCGGCCGTCGTCGTGCCGACGATCGCGCCGTCCTTCACCGTCCAGAAGTCCTTCCCCTCCCAGCCCTCGAGCGAGGTGCCGTTGAAGATCGGCGTGAAGCCGGCGTCGGGCTCGGCGGCGTGCAGGATCGCCGTCGTGCCGAGGATGGCGCACAGCGCCGCGAGAATCGATCGAACCGTCCAGCCATGTGCGGTGCGCACCGGTCGCCTCCGAGTGTCGGTGGAACAAAATCGCCCGGGAGCCCGGCCACGCATGGGCCGGTCGCCCCCCGGGGCGACAGTATGCCACGGGGGCCGGCGGGCGACACGTCGGAAGGGGCCGGAGGGTGCCCTGTCCGCGGGAGGCGCGAAGAAGGGTCCCGCCGGGAGGGCCCGGCGGGACGCATGTCAGGTCACTGCGCCACGGTGGGCTGCGTCGACTGCGTCGCCACCCCGCCGGCCGGACGGAGGCGGCTGGTGTCGAAGGAGCTGCGGTCGAGCCCCATCATGTCGAGGAAGGTGTCGACGCCCACCACGCGGATGCCGAGGCGCCGGGCCTCGTCGATCATCCGACGGCGGCGGGTCTCGTCGGCCTGACGCCAGCCCTGCGGCTTCTCGCCGGCGACGAGGCGCGGGGCGCCGGCGTCGACCAGGAGCGTCGTCGAGGGGGTGACCGAGGGCTCGACGCGGCCGCCCGCCCGCTCCACGAGGCGGGCCAGATCGTCGACGTCCTGGCCGCCGTCGCGGTCGATCTGGGCGTAGCCGACGAACACCGCCTCGAAGCCGCGGCCGGGGCTCCACAGGCTCGTCGCCACGCCGTCGCCGGCGAGGATCGGGTCGCGCGACGACTGGTGGCGGACGCGGGCCCGGGCCACGCGCGGCCCCTCGATCGCCTGCACCTCGAGGACCGCCTTCTTCGAGCCGTGCTGCGGCCGCGGGTCGGCGGGGTCGTAGACGTTGAACACCGTTCCGGTGCGCAGGCCCTGCGTCGATCCGACGTCGAGGGCCACCGTGCCGTCGCGCTCGTTGACCGAGACGACCTGCCCGTCGAAGCCGTCGATGCGGTCGTCCTTCGGCGTCGCGGCGAGGACGGCGTCCTGGAGCGACTTGTCGGCCACGCGGAGGTCGCCGAGGACCTCGTTCTGGCGGGCGATGACCCGCTCGCGGTCGCGCAGCTCGTCGAACAACTGCGCGACCTGGCCCTCGGGCTTGGTGGCCTTGTACTTCGCCTGACGGTCGACGGAGACGAGCGGCTCCCCCTTGGCGATCTCCTCGACGAGGAGCCGCATCCGATCCGACTCCTCGTTGGACTTCTTGAGGGACGCCTGGAGCTGGGCGGTGAGCTCCTCGTACTGCTCGCGGCCCTGGTTGAACTTCGTCCGCTCGTCGGCGAGGGTCGCCTCGAGGTCGCGGTACTTCTTCTCGAAGGCGTCGAGGCTGTCCTTGGCCTGCTGGAGCTGCTTGTTGAGCGCGTCCTCGGTGGCCCGCTTCTCGGCCTGGAGGGTCTTGTTGGCCTCGTCCTTGCTCTTCACGGCGCCGAGCAGCCAGTCGGAGAGCTTGAGGTAGGCCTTCTGGTCGTCGCGGTAGTCGCCGAACTTCTTCTCGAAGGCCTCGTTCGTCTCGGTCTCGACGTCGGCGACCGGCTTGTTCTCGTCGAAGCCGAGGATCGCGAGGAGCTTGTTGCGGTCGTCGGTCGCCTTCTGCATGTCCCCCTTCGCCTTCTGGGCGTCGGAGGTGGCCTGGGCGGAGGCGGTCTCCGCGTCCGACGCCTTCTTGAAGAAGAGGTAGGTCGCCACCGCGAGGATGAAGGTGAGCATCACGAAGACGATCAGCGCGATCGTCAGGCCCTGCTGGGCGCTTGCGCGGTTGGCGGCCATCGGCTTTGCTTCCCCGGGGTGCGGCGGGCCCTCCTGGCCGGCCGGACGACATGGTCTCGGGCTCTATCGACGGCGCACGACGCCACCGTCCACAGTCCTCCCGATGATACGGATCATGCCGCCTCGGGGGTCTGTCAGGCCGTCCCGAAACCGGAAAAGAGGGAGGCCGGGTCGACCCTGCGGCCGGAGGCGGCCATGGAACCGGCCACCGCCAGGCCGGTGGCCCGCAGGAGACGCTCCCCCTCGACGGTGCCGTCGACGCCCGTCCCCGCGGAGCGGATCCTGTCGAGAAACGCCGCGAAAGCCACTCCGAACATCTCCCCCCGCCGCTCGGCCGGCACCGCGGCCGCCACCCAGGGCTCGCCGCCGGTCGACTCCAGACGCGCCGCGACCAGATCGGCCCGGCCCCGGGCCCCGATCACCGTCTCCACCGCACCCCCGCGGGCACGGTCGGAACGCCGGCAGGAAGCCTCCACCACGGCGCCGGAGGCGAAGCGGTATCGGACATGGACGCCGGCAGGGATGTCGCCCGGCTCCCCGGCGAGCGAAGGCTCCGGGGGCAGGACCGCCTCGATCCCGACCAGCCGGTCGTCGCCGAGCAGCCACAGGGCACGGTCGAGAGCGTGGACATGGTGCTCGACGAAATGGCCGCCGGAGAGGTCCTGCCAGGAGATCCAGTTGCGCTGTCGGAGCTCGGCCGCGGAAACGCCGGCGGGAAGGACCTTCCGCCAGGGGAGGTTGAGGTCGTGGTGGAGGGCGATGGAACGCACCGCACCGATCGCCCCCTCCCGGACGCGCTCGACCGTGGCGACGGTGGGGGCGTCGAAGCGGCTGGCGAGGCCCGCCCCGACGACGAGCCCGCGGCGCCGCGCCTCGGCGAGGGCCCCGGCGACGGTCGCGAGGCCCGTGGGATCGATCGCCGCGGGCGTCTCGCACCACGAGTGGAGGCCGGCGGCGGTCGCCGCGGCGAGGTGGGCCGGCCGCGTGGCGGGCGGCGCCGCCAGGATCACGACGTCGAGCGGCGCGGCGAGGAGGTCGAGCCAGGCCGACGGGCCGGCGTGCCTCCTCGCGGCGGGCACGACGCCGCGGTCGCCCGCGCGGGCGAGCAGGTCGGCGGACGATTCGACCTGGTCCTCGAAGAGGTCGGCCAGCGCCACGACGCGCACCGAGTCGTCGGCGAGCGCCTCGAGCGCCGCCCCGGTGCCCCGGCCACCGCAGCCGATGACCCCCACCCGCAGCGTGCCTTCCCCGGCCGCGGCTTCCCGCGCGGCGAGCGCCGAGAGCGCCGCCGAGCCGGCGAGGAAGGTGCGGCGGGAGCAGGCGAGAACGGAGGGGTGCGCGGACATGCGAGGGGGCTCCGTGGAGGAAGGGGAGATCGGCTCGTCGGCAAATGTATCAGGCGGGGGAAACGGGAGGAGCGTCCTGGGGTCCTTCCGGGGGCCTTGCGGGCGTCACTTCCACCGGGCGAGGAACTTGAGCAACGGCTCCTCGAGCTCGCGCGGCTCGACGCCGAAGGCTTCGACGAAGTCGCGGCGGCGCTGGTCGGCGTCGTCGGGGCCGAGGGGGGCCTTGGCGGCGACGAGGGCGAGGTAGTCGGCGAGCGCGGCCTTTCGCGTCTGCGCGAGGAAGGCGGTGAGGGCCCAGGCCCGGGCGTAGGCGTCGAGCCCCTCGTCGGCGTCGCGGAAGGGCTCGTCGCCGGTGACGATCGAATCGAGGACGCCGGGGCGGTAGCCGGCGAGGAACTTCTCGAGCCGCGGCCGGTTCACGCCGCCGATCCCCTTCCAGCCGCGGCCGCCCGGATCGGGCGTCTCGAAGAACGTCGCCACCCCCTCGCTGACCCACACCGGCACCGGCGCCAGCCGCCGGTGGAGGCCGCTGTTGAAGGCCATCTGATGGCTCGCCTCGTGGACGAGCGTCGACACCAGCCCCGCCGCCTCGGGGCTCGAGAGGATCTCGACGCCCGCGCGCGAGGCGGACCCGGCGGGGCGACGCGCGAGGGCGTCGCTGCCGGTGAGGTCGAAGGTGGTGACCCGGTTGGTGAGGAGGTTGTAGTAGCCGACGACGCGGTCGGCGGCCGCGCCCAGGTCCCGTGCGGCGAAGGCCTCGTACCGCTGCCGGTCGGCGAAGATCACCACCACGAGCGGCCGGCGCGGGGCCGCGATCTCCACCCCGGCCTTCTTCCAGTAATTGAGGAAGGCGTCGTGGAGCTTTTCGAACAGCGCGGCGGACCACTGGGCGTAGGAGCGCGAGGTGTCGAAGCAGACGACGTAGTGCTTGGTGACCAGGAGATCGAAGCCCGCGGGAAGCTCGGCGAGGATCCGCTTCCCCTGTTCCCGCGCGTCGTCGTCGGCTCCAGCCTCCGCGGTGTCGCGCGAGCGGATGGCGCTCCCCTCGACGAGTTCGAGACGCTGGTCGTCGAGTTCGAGCAGCACGCTGCCGTCCGCCGCCTCGACGACGACGCGCCCCTCGAGCGAGCGCGGGCCCTCCTCGCCCGCCGCCTCGATCTTCACCCGCGCTCCGGGTTCGTCGTCGGCGCGCGGACGCTTCGTCGGCGGCGCGGCCGGCAGGCCGAGCGCCGTGGCGAGCAGCCCGGCCGTCGCGAGCCCGGCCGCGACCTTCGCTCGCGACGTCCGGAGGGGGGTGGCCCCGGCTCGTCCGGCTCTGCGGAACGGGGAGGAAGGCATGCGGGACCTGCCGGTGCGGGATGACGGCTCGGGCGGCGGATCGTGAAACGGGGCTGGCTGGAAGGGCGGGGGCGTCGCGATCCCCGGCTCGTTCCATGCGAACAGTTCCAGGGCCCGGGGGGAAGGGCAAAGCGGGCAAAAGTTGCCGGCCGGCCCGACGAAGTGGCCTTGGCCGGCGCCCCTCCCCGCCGCTACCGTCCCGCCGACTTCGGGCATCCCCGATGCCGTCTTCCGCCCCTCCGGACTCCCTCCGGCCATGGCCGTGCCCCGCGACCCCGCCGCCCTCCGCCGCACGCCCCGCGGCTTCGTCACGATCGTGGCCCTCGCCGCGGCCGCGACGCTCCTTTCCGGCTGCGCCGGCTGGAGGCCGTGGCGGAACCGCGAGAAGGAGGCCAGGCTCGCGGAGAAGTACGGGGCGACCGCCAAGCAGCGGATCGAGACGCTCCACGCCGACGCGAAGAAGGCCAAGCAGGGCAGCGGCGCCGACCAGGTCTCCTTCACACGCGAATTGATGCGCGAGGTGCTCGAGGAACACGATCCGCGCGTCCGTTCCGAGATCGTCCATACCGCCGCCACCTTCGACACGCCCGCCGCCGTGGCGATCTGCAAGGGGGCGCTCCAGGATCCCGACGAGCGTGTCCGCGTCGTCGCCTGCGACGTGTGGGGCGAGCGGGGCGGCGCCGAGGCGGTGCAACTCCTCGCCCAGCGCTTCCAGTCCGACTCCGAACTCGACGTCCGCCTCCGCGCGGTGCGGATGCTCGGGAAGCTCAAGGACAAGGAGGCGATCCCGGTGCTGGCCAAGGCGCTCGAGGATCCCGATCCCGCGGTGCAGTACAGGGCCGTCGCCGCGCTCAAGCAGGTCAGCGGCCGCGACCTGGGCAACGACGTCAACGCCTGGCGCGCCTGGGCCGCCGATCCCGCCGCCGACCGCGAAGGCTGGTCGGTCGCCGAGCAGTTCCGCAAGCTCTTCTGATCGCGGCGTCGGGGGAGCCCCGGTCGACGTTGACGACCTGGCCCCTCCGGCACGCCGCCTCTCTTTCCCGACCGGCACGCTCGCCGGCGGTTCGCCCCGGTTCTCCCCCCGCCCGCGCCGATCGCTCCTGGCGTGACGGCCGGGAAGACCGTGCGCGTGGTGCCTCCCGGGCAATCTGCCCGAACCCTCCCGCGACGGGGGACGGGGGCAACGATCGGGGACGTGGGCCGGCCGATAGTCCATGGCAACCGATCGCAAACCCTTGCCCCCCGGCCGTCTTGCGTCCGCCATGAGTCAATGTTCCCGTCCTTCCCTTGAAGACGCGTCCCGGCGGCGGGCGGCCGGCGCCGGGCTGCGGGTCTCGATGCTCGTCGGCGGGTGCTGCGCGGCGATCGCCGTCGTCGGCATCGTCCTCCCCTCGCACGACGCCGACCTGATCGCGGCGCCGACCGGCAAGGCGGCGGCGATGCGGAAGCGGATCATGGATGCCTTCGGCGCCAAGCCGAAGAACACCGAGCCGCAGGAGTTCATCCCGCTGCCGGCGCCGCCGCGGCCCGAGGAGATCGCCCGGCTCGAGAAGTCGTCGCGACGCCTCGCGGTGCCCCCGTCGGCGCAGCGACTGGCGATGGGCGGGACGACGATCCCGGCCTGGAAGGACGTCAAGCACCTCGCCCAGGGCGCGACCGGCGGCGAGGGCGGCGGCGACTCCGCGCCTCCGGCGGCCGAGACGCAAACGCCCCCCGAGGCCGCGCCCCGCGCGGTCGCGGCGGAGGGAACGGCGCCGCGCCCGCCCTCCAACCAGCGCTTCCAGCGCCTCCAGACGAAGATCGCGCAGACGCTCGCCGCCTACCAGCGGCGGCCGCTCAACACCGCCGAACACACCCCGTGGGAGGTGATGCACGGATTCATCGCCTTCGGCATCCCGTCGCGGGTGCGGGTCGGCGGCGCCTCGGGCGATGCGGTCAACTCCATCGGCTGGATGAACTCCGGCGGCCGCTGCAAGGGCCAGGTGATGCTCGCCGTCGAGGGGGACAACCTCGTGGCGATGCGCGGCGTCGGCGTGCAGGGGCACCAGGCGCAGTACCTGGCCATCCTCGCCCAGTGCCGCGTGGCCCTCAATTCGCCGATCGAGGTCGAGGGCAGGTCGTTCACCGTCGCCGACCTCGTCGAGGAGGAGAAGGCGTCCTGCGTCTCCGGCACCGAACTGACCTTCGCGCTCATCGGGCTGGCCCACTACCTCCCCACCGACGCCGAGTGGACCGCCCGCGACGGGCAGACCTGGTCGCTCGAGCGGCTCGTCGCCGAGGAGATCGAACAGCCGATCCGCGGCGCTCCCTGCGGCGGCACCCACCGGCTCTTCGGCCTCTCCTACGCCTGCCAGCGACGGCTCCGTGCCACCGGCACCCTCGACGGCCACTACGTCCGGGCCGACCACTTCGTCCGCGACTTCCAGCGATTCACGCTCGCCAAGCTCCAGAATCCCGACGGCAGCTTCAGCACCGAGTGGTTCAAGTACCCGGCCGACCGCGAGGACGACATCGACCGCAAGGTGCAGACCACCGGCCACATCCTCGAATGGCTGGTGGGGTCGCTCGACCAGGAGCAGCTCTACCAGTCGCGGGTGGTGTCGGCGGTGGAGTTCCTCGCCTCGGCCCTCCTCCGCGAGCCCTCGCGGGAATGGAAGCTCGGGCCGATGGGCCATGCCCTCCACGCCCTGACGATCTACCAGGAGCGGGTGTGGGGGAAGGTGCTGCCGGGGGGCATCGCCGCCTACTCCGGCCCCATGAAGGCCTCCGCCGAGACGGCCCACACCGCGAGCCGGCCGCGTGCCGACCGCTCGGAGGTCCCCTTCGGGCTGTTCCGCTGACCCCCCTCCCGCCTCCGGCCCATCCTTGAACCGGGGCGGGCGACTCCGTAGGCTTGCCGCCGCGGTCCCCGTTTTTCCGGGCCCGCGCCGACGCCAGCCGCCGCTCCCGCGGCACCGGAGCGGACCGTGAGCCCCGCCGACTTTCCCCCCCAGCTCGAGCACCTCCTCGAGGCGGCCACGCGCCTCTTCGGGGCGTCGTCGGCGGACGCGGTGCTGCTCCTGATCGACCAGCGGCTCGACTGGGATCGCGTGCGGACGCTCGTCGGCCCCGGCCAGCCGCTGCTGGTGGCCGCCGACGAGAAGAACCACCTCGCCGGCTGCGAGGACTGGGGACTCAAGAAGGTCCTCCTCGACGTCGCCGGCCTCCCCGTCCACGAGCGGCTGGCGCAGGCCCTGCTCGAGTGCGTCGCCGCGGAGCTCATCGCGCCGGAGGCGGAGGTGGTGGCGATCTACTCCGGCTTCGAGGCGGGCACGATCGACTCGGTGAGCATCCTCCGCCTCGAGGAGCACCTCGGCCAGCTCACCAGCCGCGATCTCCGCAACCTCGAGACGAAGGTCCCGCTCGAGACCCTGAAGCAGGTCGTCGACCTGGCCGTGGAGATCGGCCGCGAGGGGCGCGAGGGGAAACCGGTGGGGACGCTGTTCGTCGTCGGCGACACCCGCAAGGTGATGACCTCGAGCCACGCCACCGGCTTCGATCCGGTGCGGGGCTACTCGCGCGCCGAACGCAATCTCGCCGACCCGCGCGTCCGCGAGGGAATCAAGGAGATCGCCCAGCTCGACGGCGCCTTCATCGTCGGTCCCGACGGCACCGTCGAGGCCGCCGCCCGCTACATCGACGCCTCCGCCGAGAACGTCTCGGTCGCCAAGGGGCTCGGGGCGCGTCACTGGGCCGCCGCCGCCATCACGCGCCGCACCCGCAGCGTGGCCGTCGCCGTCAGCGAGACCAACGGCACCGTCCGCCTCTTCCAGAACGGCGAGGTGGTCCTCCGCATCGAGCCCTTCCGCCGCGCCATGAAGTGGAAGGACTTCGAGTACGAGCCCCCCGCGGGGGACTGAGCCGGCCGGCGCCACGCCTCCCCCCCGGCGTGGCGGATAGACTGCTTCGCCGGGCGCGCGTTCCGCGTCGTTCTTTTCACCGGGGGGAGTGGCCGATGGTTCCCTGTTCGTTCCGCGCGACGCTCGTCGCGCTGTCGGTCCTCCTTGCGGCGGGGGCTGCTCCCGACCGGGCGTCCACCGCGGAGATCGCCGTCGTGGCGCCGCGGCCCTGGCAGGTGGTGCAGCGCGTCGGATTCCTGCCGAGCGGACCGGAGGAGTCGGGGAAGGCCGCGGCCCCCGGAGCGGCCGGCCAGGCGGAGGTGGCGATCGAGATCGACGCGGGCGACACGCCGATCGCCCTGGAATCACTGGTGGCGCGCGTCGTGCCCCTCGAGGACGGCGCCGCTCCCGGCCCCTGGCGGAGGTGCGGCGTGGCGCAGCAGCGGCGCGACGGCCGCGTCGCCGGCACGCTTCTGGTCCCGGCAGGGGGCTGGTACCGGCTCGAGGTCCGCGCGACCCCCGTCGGGGCGGGCGACGCGGTGAGCGCCGCGGTCGAGCCGTTCGGCGTCGGGGAGGTGTTCCTCGTCGCCGGGCAGTCGTACGCCACGAACACCAACGACCAGCGCCTCGCCGTTTCCGAGCCGAGGAACCGGGTCGCCGCCCTCGACGTCGCCGCAGGGTCCTGGCGGATCGCCGACGACCCGCAGCCGGTCCCCGATGCGAGCGACGGCGGCTCGATCTGGCCCGCCACCGGGGACAGGCTCGTGAAGGCGCTCGACGTGCCGGTGGGCTTCGTGAACGTCGCCTGGGGGGGGACGTCGTCGGCCCAGTGGCAGCCCGGCACACCGCTCCACGACCGTCTCGTCGCCGCCGGGAAGACGCTCGGCCGGTTCCGCGCCGTCCTCTGGCAGCAGGGGGAGTCGGACGTCATCGGCCACGTCCGCACCGACGACTACGTCGCCGCGATGGAGCGGATTCGCGGGGCCGCCGTGCGGGCCTGGGGCTTCGAGCCCCCCTGGCTCTGCGCCAAGTCGACGCATCATCCCACCGTCTACGACGACCCCGAAGGGGAGGGACGGATTCGGGCCGCGGTCGACCGGCTCTGGACGCTTCCCGGCTTCGGAGCCGGCCCCGACACCGACACGCTCAAAGGCGACGCGCGCGGCGGAGCGAACTCGCGCCGCCATTTCTCCCCCTCCGGCCAGCGCCTCGCGGCGGAGCTCTGGAGCGGCGTGCTGCTCGAGCGCCTCGCGCGGGTGCCGAAGGGGGTCGAGGCGGCGTCGTTCCTCCTCGCCGACCTGCGGCTCCTCGAGCCGGCCTGGAAGGGCGAGGTGGTGTGGCGGGAAAGCAGCGTCCTGCGTGCCCCGGTCGCGGGCGCGCCCCCCACGGCCCGGCTCGCCCGGCCGGCGAGCCGGATCCTCGCCGTCGCCACCGCCGACGGCGCCCGCACGCTCGACGGCGCCACCGATTGGCAGCACGCGCCGGGCAGCGGCGAGGTGGTGTTCACGCTGCCCGCCCCGGTGCCGCCGATCCTCGACGGCGACCGCTATCTCGCGGCCGACGCCCCGCACGCCTACCGGCACCGCGTCGGCGACGAACGGCAGTGGCTCCTCTACCGCCCCGGCCGCTGGTTCCACGACCGCGACGTGGAGATCACCTACGCGCGGGCCCGTGCCGCCGGCGACCCCGCACCGCCACCGGTCTGCCGGGGGAGCCTCCCGCGGACCCGGGCCCGCCTCGCCGAGGGCCAGAGGCTCGTCGTCGGCGTCAGCGGCGACAGCATCTCGACCGGCCTCGACGCCTCGGAGACGACCGGCACCCCGCCGTTCCAGCCGGGTTGGGCCGATTTGGTCGTGGCGCAGCTCCGCGTGGCGACCGCGAGCGACGTCACGCACGTCAACCGCTCGGTGGCGGGCTGGAGCGTGGCCAACGGCCTTGCCGATCTCGACGCCCTCCTCGAGTCGCGGCCCGACCTGGTCATCGTGGCCTACGGCATGAACGACGTCGGCCGGCGCGATCCGGCCTGGTACCGCGACCAGACGGCGGCGATCGTGGCACGCGTCAAGGAGCGGCGAGCGGAGGCGGAGGTGCTCCTGATCGCGACGATGCTCGGCAACGACGAGTGGATCCACACGCCGCGGGAGATGTTCGACCGCTACCGCGACGAGCTCGCGGGCCTCGTCGGCGAGGGGGTGGCGCTGGTCGACATGACGGCCGTGTGGGCCGACCAACTCCGCGCGAAGGAGATGTTCGACCTCACCGGCAACGGTTTGAACCACCCCAACGACTTCGGCCACCGCCTCTACGCCCAGGGGGTGCTCGAGATGCTCGTCGGAGAAGCGAGTCGATGAAGAATCACCGCCGTCGGCCGGTCCACGTCGGGTCGAGCGTGCTCTCAGGCGTGTGGATCGGTGTCGCGATCGTCGCGATCGCCGGAGCGGGCCGGACGGTGCCCGCGGCCGATCCGGCTCCCGACGCGATGTCGAGGGAGACGGCCGAACGCGCGATCGAGCTCCGCCAGCGGGCGCTCGCCGCCATCGGCACCAAGGCCTGGGCCGACGCCCGCCCGCTCGTCGACGAACTCGTGGCCATCGACCCGGTCGCCGACGCCCATCTGCTGCGTGCGGCCGTCGACGTCGGCCAGGGCCGGCTCGACGACGCGTTGTCCGCGCTCGGAGAGACGATGCGCCTGGGGGCCGGCGATCCGGTGACGATGATCTTTTTCGAGCAGTTGAGCGGAGGATCCGAGTGGGACGCGATCCGATCGGATCCGCGTTTCACGGCGCTTCGCGAGGCCGGGGAAAGGGGCCGCTGGAGCCCCGCACGGCTCGAGTTCGGCCCGGCGGCGGGCGAGGCGCCGATGGTGTGGCGCGGCAGCGGCGTGGAGAACGCCTATCTCGCCGCGCTGCGCGGCAAATACCGGCTCGACACCATCGTCGCCGGCTGCCGCGGGGACATGGAGCGGGTGAAGATGATCTGCACCTGGGTGCACACGCGGTGGAGCCACGTCGGCGACGCCTCGAGCCAGCCGGACGATCCGATCGGTCTGCTCGACGCCGCGGCTCAGGGCGACAATTTCCGCTGCGTCGAGTACGGCATCACGGTGGCGGGGTGCCTGAACGCGGTGGGGATTCCGGCCCGGGTCGTCGGCGGCCGCAGCGCCGACGTCGAGACGCGGCCGATCGGCGCGGGGCACGTCTTCGCCGAGGCGTGGCTCGCCGATCGGGGGAAGTGGATGTTCGTCGACGCCCAGCTCGACGTCGTCGGCGAGCGGGGGGGCGAGCCGTTGAACGCCGTCGAGTTCCGCAACGCCCTCGTCGGTCCGAGGCCGTCGTTCCTCTATCCCGACGCGCTCGCCCTGTGCATGTACTACTTCGACTATGCGGCCGACGGCCGGTATCCGCTCGACGTCCGCGGACCCGGTTCGGTGGTCCTCGGCCCGGCGGGCGCGCCGGAGCCGCGCGTCTTCCAGCGCGTGTGGCCCAAGGCCGGCGACCGCTACACCCACGATCCCGCCGTGGTCTACGGGCCCCCGGCGGCGCCGGAGTGAATGGCGACGCCGATCCGCGGTGCCGCTGGCAACCGCACCTTTCCCGCCGCCGTCACTCTTCCGTGAGCAGCCAGGTGGCGAACGACGCCAGCCAGTGCTCGCCGGCGTAGTCGCCGCTGGTGACGTGGGGGAGGGCGGCGGCGGCGTGGGCGGCGGCCGAGGCGAGGAGCGCCTTGCGGGCCGGATCGGCCTCGGGGAGCGACGCGGCGATGCTCCGCATGCAGCGGGCCCGGGAGAGGTTGAGCCCGTCCAGATGCACCAGTTGCGGGTCGGTGCGGTCGGTGACCGTCGCCGGCTCGATGAGCCGTTTCGGCTCGCCGCGGGCGACGTCGGGCAACGCCCGGGCGAACCATGCCCGGAACTCCTCCGCCGGCAGCACGCGCCGCATCAGGTCGGCTTCCATCAGGGAAGGGGAGAAGAAGTCGGCGCCGTCCGGCTCCCACGCGGCGGGGACGCCACGGTCGGCGTCGTAGTATTCCCTCGCGCGCTCGACGAGGAGCGTTTCGAGGTCCTTCCGACCGGTGGCCCGGGCATGGTCGAGCGCGAAGGAGAGGCCGAAGGCGGTGTTCGAGTGGACGCCGCTCCGCGTGGGATAAGTCTGCTTGGGGTAGTAGTCGAGGTAGCCCTGCTGGATCGTCGCCACCAGCGGCCGGAGATGCTCCCTCCACGCACGGCCCTGCGGGTCGTCCCAGTCGAGGAGCTCGAGATCGAGCTTCAAAAGCCACGCCCAGCCGTAGGGGCGTTCGTACGGCTTCGCCCCGGGCCGGGCGAAGAACGCCGCCTCCGCGGCGAGGTTGTCCCGGGTGAGGTTGCTCGCGAGCGCCTGGCGGATCTCCGCCCGAAGCGCCATCCCGGGAAACCGCTTCAGCAGCCGGACGAGCATCCAGTGGCCGTGGACCGAGGAGTGCCAGTCGTAGGAGCCGTAGAACGCCGGATGGATCTCGCGCGGTGGCCGGACGTCGGCGTCGCCGTTCAGGACGTCGGCCGGCTTGTTGGGGTATTCCTTGCCGATGCCGGCGAGCGCCAGCCTCGCGAAGGCCGCAGCCTGCGACTCGGTCAGCGCCTCGGCGGCGGAACAGGCAGGGAGGAACGAACCCACGGTCAGCACGGCCACCAGAACCTTTCCGATCGTCGGCATGGACAACCTCCCCAGGGGAAGTCAACGATATCCGCGGAAGGGCCGGGGCCTCAATCCTTCCGGCCCGCAGATCGGGGCGGGGCGGGGCTCCGTCCGCATACCACGGTGAAAAGGAGAGCCGAGCGATGCTTTCCCTGCTCCTGCTCGCCGCCGCGGCCCTCGCCGTCGATGACGATGGTCTGCGGGCGGGAGACCACGCCCGAGCGGTGCGCGTCGACGACGTCGAGCGGCGTTATCTCGTTCACGTCCCACCCCGGTACGACCCGGCGGTGCCCACGCCGGTGGTGGTCGCCTTCCACGGGGGCGGAGGCCACGCCGCGGGGATGGCCGAGTTCAGCGGGCTCGACACGAAGGCCGACGAGGCCGGCTTCATCGTCGTCTATCCGGAGGGCACCGGCCGTTTGCCACGCGTGCTGACCTTCAACGCCGGGGCCTGCTGCGGCCAGGCAGCCGCACGGAACGTCGACGACGTCGCCTTCACGAGGGAGATCCTCGACGATCTGGCCACGGTGGCGACCATCGACGCGCGGCGGGTGTTCGCCACGGGGATGTCCAACGGCGCGATGATGGCCTACCGCGTCGCGGCGGAGCTCTCCGATCGCATCGCGGCGATCGCCCCGGTGGGCGGACCGATGGGGATCGAGGAGTGTGCCCCCGGCCGCCCTGTCCCTGTGATCCACTTCCACGGCGACGCCGACGAGTTCGCGCCCTTCGAGGGCGGCCGTGGGCGCGGCGTCTCCGGCACGGACTTTCAATCCGTCGCCCGATCGATCACCGCCTGGGTCGAGGCCGACGGCTGCCGTGCCGAGCCGGAGATCACGCCGCTGGCCGACACGGAGGACGACGGCACGCGGGTGAGGGTCGAGCGTCACGGCGGCGGCCGCGAGGGCGCGGAGGTCGTCCTCGTCGTCGTCGAGGGGGGCGGGCATACCTGGCCCGGCCACGAGCCGCGTCTCCGCCTCCTCGGCCGTTCGACGCGAGACGTCTCCGCCAACGACCTGATGTGGGAGTTCTTCGAGCGCCACCCGATGCCGTGACGGAGTCGGGGCGGCGAATGTCGCGTCAGGACCGTCGCCTGAAGGGAAGACCATGAAGTTCGCGATGGCCGTGGCCCTCTTCGCCGGTGTCGCCTGCGCTTCCGCGAGCCATGCCTGGCAGCCGGTGGGGGCGCCGGAGCCCGGGCCGCCCGACCGGAGCCTGCCCTGGGTGACGGAGCGGGCGGAGGCGCCGCGCGTGTCGTTTCGCACCTTCGAGAGCCGAGCGGCCGGCGGCCCCGTGAGCTACCACGTCTTCACGCCGCCGGAGTACGACGACGGCGCGGTGCGGCTGCCGGTCCTCTACTGGCTCCATGGCACGCTCGGCGGCGTGGCTGGCGTGGCGCCGCTCTCCCGGCACTTCGGCGCGGCGATGGCCGAGGGGCGGATGCCGCCGATGATCGTCGTCTTCGTCAACGGCCTCCCGCGCCGCCTGTGGGCCGATTCGAGCGATGGCTCGGCGCCGGTGGAGACGGTGTTCGTCGAGGAGCTCGTCCCGGAGGTCGACCGCTCCTTCCGCACGATCGCCGCGCGCGAGGGGCGGATCGTCGAGGGCTTCAGCATGGGGGGCTACGGGGCGGCGCGGATCGGCTTTCGCCATCCGGATCGCTTCGCCGGCATCTCGATCCTCGCCGGCGGCCCGCTCGACCTCGATCTCCAGGGTCCTCGTGCCCGGAGGAACCCGCGACTCAAGGAGGCGATCCTCCGGGAGGTGTGCGGCGGCGATGCGGAGTACTTCAAGGCGATCAGCCCCTGGATGCTCGCCGAGGCCGCGGCCCCGCGCCTGCGCGAGCAGGGCACCGTCATCCGCCACGCCGTGGGGGCACGCGACGACACGCGCGACTTGAACCGGCTCTTCCACGAGCGGATGGAGGCGCTTTCGATCGAGCACGACTACCTGGAGATCCCGGGCGTCGACCACGAAGCCCCCGCGGTCCTCTCGGCGCTGCTCGACCGGGGCGATTTCTACGGCCGCGCCCTCGCGAACGCCGGCGCGGCGACGGAGCCCGCCGGGGCACGCTGACGCGCGCCCGAGGAGGCCGCGGTGTAGGGGCCGCCCGCGCGGGCACCTACGCCACGATCTCCGTGATCACGTTCCCGAAGACGTCGGTGAGGCGGTCGTCGCGGCCCTGGTGGAAATAGGTCAGCCGCGTGTGGTCGAGGCCCAAGAGCCACAGGATCGTGGCGTGCAGGTCGTGGACGTGGACGCGCTTCTCCACCGCGGCGAAGCCGAGGTCGTCGGTGGCGCCGTGGATCGTGCCCCCCTTCA
The DNA here is from genome assembly GCA_963923225.1 of uncultured Planctomycetaceae bacterium. Lineage (GTDB taxonomy): Bacteria > Planctomycetota > Planctomycetia > Pirellulales > UBA1268 > QWOP01. Next base: position 14,344 of record CAWUOA010000004.1, on the reverse strand, counting down.
CGCCGCCGCCGGCCATCCACATCGAGAAGCCGTAGGGATTGTGGTTGCGGCCCGGCTTCCCTTCGCCCTCGCTGAAGGGCATCCGGCCGAACTCGCCCCCCCAGACGACGAGCGTGGAATCGAGGAGGCCGCGGGCCTCGAGATCGGCGAGCAAGGCCGCGATCGGCTGGTCGGTCTCGCCGGCGTGGCGGCCGTGGTTCTTCTCCACGCTCTCGTGGGCGTCCCACGTCTCCTCGAGATGGCCGCCGCCGGAGTAGAGCTGCACGAAGCGCACGCCACGCTCCACCAGGCGGCGGGCGATCAGGCAGTTGCGGCCGAACTCGGCCGTGGGCTCGGCGTCGACACCGTAGGCGGCGAGCGTGGCCGGCGTCTCCTGGGCGAGGTCGACCGCCTCCGGCGCCTCCGACTGCATCCGCCAGGCGAGCTCGTAGCTGGCGGCCCGCGCGGCGAGCTCCGTGCCGCCGGGCCGGCTCTTCAGGTGTTCGTCGTTGAGCGCGGCGAGGAGATCGAGCTGGCGGCGCTGCCCCGCGGGGCCGAGGTCGGCGGGCACGGCGAGGTCGAGGATCGGCGTACCGACCGGGCGGAAGAGCGTCCCCTGGTAGCTCGCCGGCATGAACCCGCTCGACCAGTTCGGCTGGCCTCCGATCGGCCCGCCGCGCTTGTCGAGGAGGACGACGTAGCCCGGCATGTCCTGGTTCTCGCTTCCCAGGCCGTACACCACCCAGCTCCCCAGCGACGGCCGGCCGATGAGCGGCTTGCCGGTGTTCATCTGCACGAGCGCCGAGCCGTGGGCGTGGGTGTCGGTGTGGCAGGAGCGGATGACCGCGAACTTGTCGGCATGCTCGCGCGTGCGGGGGAAGAAGTCGGAGATCGGGATCCCGCTCTGGCCGCACCGCTTGAAGGGGCGGCAGGCGGGGGTCAGCTTGCCGAGGGCCCGGCCGCCGGAATTGATGAACTTCATCTCCTCCGGCAGCGACTGGCCGGCGTGCTTCTCGAGGAGCGGCTTGGGATCGAAGGTGTCGACGTGGCTCGGCGCGCCGTTCATGAGGAGGAAGATCACGCTCTTGGCCGGCACCGCCCGGTGGGGCGGCCGCGGCGCGAGCGGATTGGCGGGCGCCGCCGGGGCGGCGAGCGCCTGCCGGGCGAAGAAGCCGTCGGCGTCGAGGAGCGACGAAAGGGCCAGGCCCGCGAATCCCGCCCCCATTTCCCAGATCGCCTCGCGGCGCGACTGGCCGCAGGGGAAGGAGGCGCCGCGCGGCGGGCGGTGGGAGGGCATGGCGTGGGCTCCGCGGGCGTCAGTCGACGGTGATGAAGGCGTTGGTGTTGAAGAGCACCTGGCACAGCGAGCTCCAGGCGAGTCGCTCCCGGGCGGCGTCCCCCTCGCGCTGCCGGGCGACGTGGTCGAGCGCCGCGGCCCGCTCGGCCCCGGTCGGGCTCCGCCCCAGGATCGTGCGCCAGGCGGCCTCGACTCTGGGCCCGTCGTCGGCCGCCGCCGCCATGATCCGCTCGGCGCAGACTCCCGCGCGGTCGCGGATCCACTCGTTGTTGAGGAGCGTCAGCGCCTGCAGCGGCACGATCGAGACGTCGCGGCGGCCGGTGGGGACGGTATTGTCGCAGACGTCGAAGGTGGTCATGAGCGGAACGACAAGGCCGCGCTTGGTGAACATGTAGAGGCTGCGGCGCCGGCACTCCTCCGGCGGCGAGGGGACCCACGCCGCCGCCTTCATCGACAGCCCCTCGAGGGCCTCCTGCTGGATCGGCGACCTGAAGCTCGGGCCGCCGACGCGCGTGTCGAGCTCGCCGCTCGCGGCGAGGATCGCGTCGCGCAGGCTCTCGGCCTCGAGCCGGCGCCGGTCGGCCCGCCAGAGGAGCAGATTGTCGGGGTCGCGGTCGACGAGGCGCTCGGCGTCTGGATGGAGCGACGACTGCCTGTAGGTGGCGCTCGTGACCATTTCCCGGTGGAGCCGCTTGAGCGTCCATCCGCCCTGCACCAGATCGCGTGCGAGCCAGTCGAGGAGGTCGCGGTATTCCGGGCGGGGGCCATTGAAGCCGAGGTTGTCGGGATTGCGGCAGAGGCCCTCGCCGAAGTGGTGCTTCCAGAGGCGGTTGACGATCACGCGCGGCGTGAGCGGATTGCCGGACGCGGTGATCCAGTGGGCGAGCGCGAGGCGCCGATGCGTCGTCGTCGCCTCGGGGGGCGGCGGGGGGAAGTCGCCGGCGAGCGCCGGGATGAACGACGGCCCGCCGGCGTGCGCCTCGGCGAGCGGGCGGTGGCGGTCCCCTTTCTTGAGCAGATGCAGCGGCGGCGCGTCGCGGCCGAGATCGGTCCAGCCGAGGACGTCGAAGCCGAGTTGCTCGGCCGACGGCCCGCCGAGAACCTTGGCGCGGCCGTTGTGGACCGGGCCGGGCCAGAAGGCGGCGGCGACGCGGTAGTAGTCGGCCTGGGGGATGGCGTCGAACTTGTGGTCGTGGCAGCGGGCGCACTTCACCGTCAGGCCGAGGAAGGCGGTGCTCGTGACGTTGACCAGATCCTCGAGCCGGTCGTACTGGTAGTCGTCGGCGTCGTTCGGCTCGTCGTCCCACGTGCCGAGGCGGAGGAATCCGGTGGCGACGACCGTCTCCTCGGTGCGGTCGGGAAGCTCGTCGCCGGCGAGCTGCTCGAGGACGAAACGGTCGAACGGCATGTCGGCGTTGAACGCCCGCACGACCCAGTCGCGATAGCGCCAGGCGTGCGGCTTCTCGGCGTCGCGCTCGTAGCCGCCGGTCTCCGCGAAGCGGACGACGTCGAGCCAGTGCCGCGCCTGCCGCTCGCCGAAGTGGGGCGAGGCGAGGAGCCTGTCGACCTGCTTTTCCCAGGCATCCGGCGACGGATCGGCGGCGAAGGCGTCGAGCTCGGCGGCGGTGGGGGGGAGACCGACGAGATCGAAGGAGAGACGGCGGAGGAGCGTGCGCCGGTCGGCCTCGGGGGCCGGGGCGATCCCCTCGCGGGCGAGCCGATCGCGGACGAAGGCGTCGATCGGGTGGCCGGCGCCTGCGACCTGCGGCGGCGCGGCGTCACGGAGCGGCTCGAAGGCCCACCAGTCGCGGCCGCCGCGCGACGCGGTGGTGCGCTCGAAGGGATCGAGCGACCGTCCCTCGGGCCAGGGGGCGCCGGCGGCGATCCACGTGCGGAGCGTGTCGAGCTCCTCCGCCGGCAGCGGCCGGGGAACGCCGTTCTTCGGCGGCGGCATCTCTCCGGCGGCGACTCGCGAGAGGATCAGGCTCGCCGCGGCGTCGCCCGGCTCGATCGCCTTCCCGGAATCGCCGCCGGCGGCGAGCCCATCGGCCGAGGAGAGGTCGAGCCCGCCGGCCGGATCGGCGGGGCCGTGGCACTCGAGGCAGCGCCGCAGCAGCACCTCGGCGGGGCCGGTCTCGAAGCCGTCGGCGAGGAGCTGCGACGGGACTCCCCCGAAGACGGCCAGACACAGGGCCACGACACCGTCGCGGAGCGCCGCGCGGCGCCAGCGCGAGAACATCGCGATCCCTGCGGCGTGGCGCCGGCGACGGGCAGGTCGGTGACGATCGCGGTTCCCCATGAAGGGAAGAGCATACCAGCCTTCCCGGGCCCTCCGGTCGCGACGGATCCCGCGCGTCAGTCGCCTCCGCCGCCGCATCCGCCGCATCCTCCGCCGCCGCATCCTCCGCCCCCACCATCTCCACCGCCGCCACCGCACCCGCCGCCGCCAGCCCCACAGCCACCAGCCCCACAGCCGGAGGCGACGTTACCGCCGCTCCCCTGGTCCGGGGTCGTCTGCCACACCTTCTTGTAGGGGGCGAGGCGATCGGAGGCCAGCGCCGCGGCACCGAACAGCCCCGCGAGGAGCACGACCTCGGTGGCGTTCGTCGCCGGCTGGCTCCGGTGCCGTGCACGCAGCGTCGCCACGAGACGCTCACCGGCCCGGCTGACCCGCGGCGGCCGCGAGGCCCACACGATCGAGATCGCCGTGGCGATGCAGCCGATGACCAGGAACTCGACCGGCCGGCCGCGCGTGATGCCGAGGCCGATCTTCGCCAGGCCCGCGAGGAGGAGGAGCGTGAAGGCCACTGTGGGAATCGTGCGCATCGCCCGCACGCGGTCGTCGTCGAGGAACCAGCCCGCTTCGCGGAGACGCTCGCGGGCCGCCCCTGCCGCGGCGATGACGGCCGGATCGCTCTCCACCTCCGCGAGCGTCCTGCCGCCGTCTCCGCTGGCATCGCGGATCGCGCCGGCGAGCGCGCCCTCGATCGTCGGAGCGGCCGACGCCTTCGTGAGGCGGAAGTACCCCGCCTCGTTCGACCAGCGGCTCGTCGACTCGCCGGTGAGGTCGCCCGCATCGAGCATTCCGGCCACGGTGGCCCGCGTCGCCCAGCGGGGCCCGTGGGCGAGGCAGGCGATCTCCTCCGGCGCCAGCTCGCGGTCGTCGGCGGCAGGCACGTCGCGCTGCGCGCGGAGGAGGAGCGAGGCGATGAAGATCGCGAGCCAGAGGACGCCGTAGAGCAGGAGAAAGTCGGGGCCCTTCATGTCGAACGGTCCCAGCCCTTCGGCGAACAGCGGCCCCAGTGCCACCAGCGGCACCGTCGCCAGCGGCACACCGAGCCTGCCGCTCCGCGGCCACCACCGCGGCCGGCGGAAGACCCAGTGGTCGCGGAGGTCGATCGAGCGGATCCGGCTCGCCGCGTCGAACCTGGCCCAGGCGGGGGGCCAGATGTCGGCGGGGGGCTCGGTGCCGAAGGCGGTGCGGTAAGCCGCGAGCGTGCGGCGGTACATCGTGCGGTGCCGCTTCGCTTCCGCCGGCCCGCCCCCGGAGGCGTCGTGGTGGAGCGGGCCGCGGAGAATCTCGGAGCAGAGATCCTGCCAGTAGGACCGGGTGAAGGTGAGGTGGAGGTGCCAGGCCGCGTCCACGTCCTCCGACGGACAGACCGGATGACCGGCGGCCACGGCCAGGAACAGGAAGCGCCGGTACTCCTCGACGACGCGGGCGGTGAACTCCGGCGACCATCCCCGCTCCTCGCCGAGCCGGCGGGTGAAGGTGCGCAGGGCGGAGGCCCCGGGCGAGGCGGCACCGCCGGAGGCGTCGAAGTCGAAGCTCGCGAGACGGGACCACAGCGGATGATGGTCGGCCCCTTGGCCCGGGCCGAGCGGAGGCTCGTTTCCGAAATCGATCGCCATGCGGTGTGGCTCCTGTTCGGGGGAAGCGCTCGGATCGATCGGTATCGCGGAGGCCGTCCGGCTGTGCGGCACCGGCTGCATCATCCGGCCCCCGCCCACGATTATCTACGGCCGAATCCCCGCGGCGATCCGTGAGATTCCCGTGAGCGTCGAGCGGCGTCCGGGGGGCCGGGCGGGTGGGGCTATCCCCCCGGCCCGGAATCGTGGGAACATGCGGGCCCCGCACCGCGGGCGGTCCCATCCGGAGCCACGCCATGTCGCGTTCCCACCGGCCGGTCGATCCGGCCCCGATCGTCGTGCCGGCGATCCTCATGGCCTCGCTCGCGGCCCTGGCCCTCGGGGTGACGGTCCGGGCGGATGACGGCGCCGCGTCGGGATGGCGGGCCGGCGCGGCGAAGGTCTCGATCACCCCCGCGGAGCCGGTGTGGATGGCTGGATACGCCGCGCGGCAGGGGCCGTCGGAGGGCGCGATCGGTGAGCTTCACGCCAGGGTGCTGGTGCTCGTCGACGCCGGGGGCCGGCGGCTGGCGATCGTCGGTCTCGAGATCATCGAGATCCCGCTTTCGCTCCGTGATCGGATCGTGGCCATGGCCCGCGAGCGCCACGGCCTCGGGCCGGAGGAGCTGCTCGTCAACGCCTCGCACACGCACGGCGGGCCGATGGTGTCGGCGATGACGGTGGCCGACTGGGGGATCGATCCGGCGTGGGGCCGGCGCGCGGAGGAATGGGCCGGAAGCGTCGTGGAGCGGATCGACGAGGCGATCGGCCTGGCCCTCGGCCGTCTCGCGCCGGTGACGCTCGCGCGGGGCGCCGCACGCTGCGGCTTCGCCACCAACCGGCGCCTCCCCACGCCCGAGGGCATGCGCATGGCCCCCAATCCCGACGGTTCGGTCGATCACGACGTGCCGGTCCTTCGCGTGGCCGCTCCGGATGGCGATCCCGTCGCGCTCCTCTTCGGCTATGCCTGTCACGCCACGGCGCTCGGCCCGGTGCCGCGGCTCAACGGAGACTGGCCCGGGTTCGCGCTCGAGCGCCTCGAGGCCGATCATCCCGGCGCCGTCGCGGTCTTTCTGGCCGGCTGCGGCGGCGACCAGGATCCCTCGCTCCGTGGCGACGTGCCCCAGGCCCGGGCCGACGGCGACGCGCTCGCGGCGGCGGTGGAGGAGGCGCTCGACGGTCCGATGACGCCGCTGGCGCCGAGCCTGAGAGCCAGCCTGGAGACCTGCCCGCTCGACTTCGCCCCCCTGCCGCCGCGCGCCGAGCTCGAAGCCCGCGCCGCCTCCCCCGACGGCTTCGTCGCCCGGCATGCCCGCCGCGTGCTCGACGCGTGGCCGGCTCCCGGCGACCGGCCCGAGCCCCATCCGCTTCCGGTGCAGGTCGTCGCTCTCGGCGACTCGCTGCTGCTGGTGGCGCTCGGCGGGGAGCCGATGGCCGACTACGCGTCGCGCCTGAAGCGCGAGCTCGCCGCGGAGGGGCGGCAGGTGTGGGTGGCCGGCTACTCGAACCTCGTCCATGCCTACGTGCCCACGAAGCGGGTCCTCGCCGAGGGGGGCTACGAGGGGACGCAGGCGGTGATCTATCAATCGCTCCCCGGACCCTTCGCGGACGACTGCGAGGAACGGATCGTGGCGAGCGTCCTCCGGCAGGCGCGCGAGGCGACCGCTCCCGCCCGCTGATCGTGGGAGACTCCCGCGGCCGCCGAGCGGACGGGGATCGTCGGGGGTGCCCGACGGGGACGAGGACGCGCCCGCGTCGATCCGCCCGGGTCCTGCGGGGACGCCGGGGGAGTATGCTTGCCCGCGACGGCCGCGACCCGCCGGCTCCGCTCCTCCCGGGCCCCGCTCCATGGCAGATTCCCCCGCTCCTTCGGCGACCGTGTCCGATCCGTCGGCGGGGGAAGGGGGGCCACCCGACCTCGCCGGGAAGACGGTGTGGGTGATCGACACGCTTTCCCGCGTGTACCAGCTCTTCCACGCCCTTCCCGAGATGTCGAGCCCCGCGGGCGTTCCCGTGCAGGCCGTCTACGGCTTCACGAAGGACCTCCTCGGGATCCACGAGAAGAAGAAGCCCGACTACCTCTTCTGTGCGATGGACGCGCCGGGCCCGACCTTCCGCCACGAGCGCCACGCCGACTACAAGGGGACCCGCGCCGAGATGCCGGCGGATCTCGTGCCGCAGATCCCGCTGGTACGCGAGCTGTGCGCCACGATGGGAATCCCGTGCCTCGAGTTGTCCGGCTTCGAGGCGGACGACATCCTCGCCACGATCGTGGCCCGCGCCACCGCACGCGGCGCGAGTGTGATCCTGGCCACCAGCGACAAGGACGCCCGCCAGCTCCTCTCGGACCGGGTGACCCTCCTGAACCTCCGCACGAACGCCTTGATGGGCCCCGAGGAGTTGCGGGCCGACTGGGGGATCGGGCCGGAGCAGGTGGTCGACTGGCTGTCGCTCGTCGGCGACACCGCCGACAACGTCCCCGGGGTTCCGCAGATCGGCCCGAAGGCGGCGACGGAATTGCTGCAGCGCTTCGGCGACCTGGAGACGATCCTCGCGCACGTCGACGAGGTGAAGGGGGCGAAGAAGCAGGAGAACCTCCGCACCCACGCCGACACCGCGCGCGCCGGCCGGGAGCTGATCCGGCTCCACGCCGACGTGCCGATCGAGATCCCCTGGGAGGCCGGCCGGCTCCATGCCCCCGACGGCGACAGGCTCGCGGGCTTCCTTCAGGATCTCGGCTTCCGCAGCCTCGTGAAGACCGCCCGCGAGGCCGCTCCGCCGCCGCCGAAGCCGACGGCGAAGAAGGCCGCGAAGGCCCCGAAGCCGGCCGACCGCCAGGGGCTGCTCCTCATGGGCGACGACGACGCGCCGGCCGAGAGCGGCCCGCCCGCCGCCGCGGTACCCCCGTTCCACGTGCCTGGGGACGATGCGGAGCTCGGGCGCCTCGCCGCCAGGATCGCGCGGGCCGCCGCCGTGGAGGTGGCGGTGGCGCTGCCGCCGGGGGCGACACGGATGACGCGGCCCCTCGGCCTGGCCCTCGTGGCCGGGCCCGACGCGTCCTGGGTGCCCGGGACGCTGCTGGCCGGCGACGGCGCCGGCAGGCGGGCGCTCGCGGGAATCCTCGCCGATCCGGCCGTCGCCAAGCGGGGCCACGACCTCAAACGCCAGGAGCTGGCGCTGCGCGTGGCCGGGCTCGGCTTCGCGGGAGGCGCGTTCGACACGCTGCTGGCCGGGTATCTCCTCGACGCGGGGCAGCGCAACCACACGCTGGGCGCGCTTGCCGACGCCGAGGGGATCGAGACGACCGCCGACCTCGATGCCCTGACCCCGGAAGCGCGGCAGGAGCGGCTCGAGACGCCCTCCACGCCGGCCGATGCGGTCGCCGCCTGCCGGGCGGTCGCGGGCCTGGCGCCCCGCCTCGCACCGCGGCTGGAGGCGCAGGGCCTGGGAGCGCTCTTCGCCGAGGTCGAGATCCCGCTGGCCGCGATCCTCGCCGGCATGGAGCACCACGGGATGCGGATCGACTCGGCGGCTCTCGCGGCGCTCTCGGCCCGCTACGCCGAGCGGCTCGTGGAGCTGGAACGCGAGATCCACGCCCTCGCCGGCCATCCCTTCTCCATCGCCTCGCCGATCCAGCTCCGCACCGTGCTCTTCGAGGAGCTCGGGCTGCCGGTGGTGAAGCGGGGGAAGACGGGGGCGAGCACCGACGCGGAGGTCCTCGAGGAGCTCGCGCCGCACCACCCGCTGCCCCGGCTCCTCCTCGAGCACCGCAAGTTCGCCAAGCTCAAGAGCACCTACGTCGACGCGCTGCCCCTGCTCGTCGATCCATCCACGGGCTGCGTCCACACCACCTTCAACCAGACCGTCGCCGCCACCGGCCGGCTCTCGTCGAGCGACCCGAACCTGCAGAACATCCCGGTGCGGACGACCGAGGGGCAGCAGATCCGCGCCGCGTTCCTCCCCCGTGCGTCGGGCAACCGCTTCGTCGCCGCCGACTACTCGCAGATCGAGCTGCGGATCCTCGCCCACCTCTCGGGCGACGAGGCGATGCGCCGCGCCTTCGCCTCGGGGGAGGACATCCATGCCACCACCGCCGCCGCGGTCTTCGGCGTGGAGGACGGCGCGGTGACGCCGGAGATGCGCCGGGCCGCGAAGGCGGTGAACTTCGGCATCCTCTACGGCCAGAGCGCCTTCGGGCTGGCCAAGGGGCTGGGCATCCCCCAGGGGGAGGCGGCGGCCTTCATCGCCGCCTATTTCCGCACCTTCGCCGGGGCGGAGGCGTTCATGGACGACGTGCTCGACGCCTGCGCCCGCGACGGCCACGTGACGACGATGCTCGGCAGGCGGCGGCGGATCGACAAGGTCCGCGATCGGGCGAAGCGCCGGACGGCCGCGGGGGTGTTCTCGCTCACGCTTCCCGAGCGCACGGCCGTCAATACGATCGTCCAGGGCTCGGCTGCCGATCTCATCAAGCTGGCGATGCTCCGCGTGGCGCGGCGTCTGCGGTCTTCCGCGTCGGCCGCGGTGATCGTCCTGCAGATTCACGACGAACTGCTCCTCGAGGTGCCGCCCGGTGAGGTCGACGCGGTGAAGGCCCTGCTCGTCGAGGAGATGCGCGGGGCGATGGCCCTCGCGGTGCCGCTCGAGGTCACGGTCCACGACGGGGCCACGTGGGCGGAGTGTGAGAAATGAACGGAAAGGACCCGCGCACGCCCGCGGGCGTGCGGCTCGTGGGGATCGTGGGCCGGATCGGCGCCGGGAAGTCGACGGTGGCGCGGATGCTCGCCGACAAGGGGGCGAGGGTCGTCGACGCCGACCGGCTCGCCCACGAGGTCCTCGGCGAGGAGGCGGCGCGGCTCGAGGTGCGTCGTCGCTTCGGCGACGGGGTTTTCGGGGCCGATGGCGCCGTCGATCGGGGGGCGCTCGCCCGACTGGTCTTCGGCCCCCAACGGTGCCACGCCGAGGCGCTGCTCGCCCTCGAGGCGATCGTCCATCCGCGGGTCCACGAGCGGATCCGCGCCGCGATCGACGCCGCGGGCCGAGCGGCACCGGGGACGTCCGTCGTGGTCCTCGACGTGCCCTTGCTCGTGAAGGCGGGATGGGCCGACGTCTGCGACGTGGTGCTCCTCCTCGATTGCGACGACACGGTCCGGAGGGGCCGTCTCGCCGCCCGGTTCTCCCCCGCCCAGATCGCGGCCCGCGAGGCCGCCTGGAACCGGAATCCCCCCGACCGGCTGCCACCGGAGAAAACCGTCCGCGTGGATACCTCGGGTGATCCGGCGTATACTCGGGATCAACTCGACCGAATCTGGCACGAGCGGCTCGTCGGCGCCTGAATCCCTCACGGCCCGGCACGATCCGTCCGATCCGATCGCGTCGATCCGGGGGAACAGCGCCCGACTCGCCGCGGCCCGTCGTTTCGACGGCCCGGCCCTCCGCTCTCCCCCGGCTCGCCCGCCTCCGCTCCTCCTCGCCTCCTCCCTCGCGCTCCCTCCCCGTCCTCCGACGGCAGCCGGATCCGGTTGCCGCCGCTTCCTCGTTTTCCCCGCAGTCGCCGGCCAGCGGTCCGTTCGCCGGCTCCCCCGAGGTGCGTCATGCCCCCATTCCCGTCCGACGACGAGGATCTCGATCGCCATCTCGACGCCGGGCTCGAGTCGGAGCTCGACGACGAGCCGATGTCGATCGCCGAGGAGATCGCCGAGGAGGTGAAGCTCGAGGGGGACGACGTCGTCGACCGCTACGAGTCGCTCAAGAAAGCCGACACCCACATCACCGCCCTGCAGAAGATGTCGATGCAGGAACTGGTGGAACTGGCGCGCAAGGAGGAGATCGGCGACATCGCCGGGGCGAAGAAGCACGACCTCGTGTTCCGGATCCTCAAAGAGCGTGTGAAGCTCAACGGCCTGATGTTCGGCGAGGGGACGCTCGAGATCCTCCCCGACGGCTTCGGCTTCCTCCGCAGCCCCGACTCCCATTACCTCTCCTGCCCCGACGACATCTACGTCAGCCCCAGCCAGATCCGCCGCTTCGGGCTCCGCAACGGCGCGAGCGTCGCCGGCCAGATCCGCCCCCCGAAGGAGAGCGAGCGTTACTTCGCGCTCCTGCGCGTCGAGGCGATCAACGGCGAGGATCCGGCCAAGCTCGCCACGCGCGTGTTCTTCGACGACCTGACCCCCCTCCACCCCGACCGGCGGATCGTCATGGAGACGACGACCGAGGAGCTTTCGACGCGGGTCGTCGATCTGGTCGTCCCGATCGGCTTCGGCCAGCGCGGTCTGATCGTCAGCCCGCCGCGCGCCGGCAAGACGATCCTCATGCAGAAGATGGCCCGGGCGGTGATCGCCAACTATCCCGAGGCCTACGTCTTCATGCTCCTCATCGACGAGCGGCCGGAGGAGGTCACCGACATGGAGCGGCAGGTGAGGGGGCCGAGCTGCGAGGTGATCAGCTCCACCTTCGACGAGAACGCCGCCCGCCACATCCAGGTGGCGGAGATGGTGATCGAGAAGGCGAAGCGGTTGGTGGAGTACGGCCGCGACGTGGTGATCTTCCTCGACTCGATCACCCGGCTCGCCCGGGCCTGGAACTCCGAGGTCCCCAACTCGGGCAAGATCCTCTCCGGCGGCGTCGACTCCGGGGCGCTGCAGCGGCCCAAGCGTTTCTTCGGCAGCGCCCGCAAGGTGGAGGAGGGGGGATCGTTGACGATCATCGCCACGGCCCTGGTCGACACCGGGAGCAAGATGGACGACGTGATCTTCGAGGAGTTCAAGGGGACCGGCAATCTGGAGATCGTGCTCGACCGTCGGCTCGTCGACAAGCGGATCTGGCCCGCCATCGACATCAACCGCTCCGGCACGCGACGCGAGGAGATGCTCCTCGACGCCGAGACCTACCGGCGCACCTGCGTGCTCCGGCGGGTGCTCGGCGAGATGAACCCGACCGACGCGATGGAGCTCCTCCTCAACCGCCTCTCGAAGACCAAGAGCAACGCCGAATTCCTCCAAGGGCTCAAGTCGTGAAAGAGCAGGGGCCGGCAGCCATGCCGGCGGCGCTGGACCTCCCCCACCGCCGCCTCTTCCAGGGCGATCCCGCCCGCCTTCCCTCCGGCGCTCGCGTGGCGGTGGTGGTGTCGCGTTACAACGCGCGCGTCACCGAGCCGATGCTCGAGGGGGCGGTGCGGACGCTGCTCGCGGCGGGCATCGGGCGGTATTCGCTCGACGTGGCCCGTGTGCCGGGGGCGTTCGAACTCTCCCTGGCCGCCGACCGGCTCGCCGCGACCGGTGCCTACGACGCCTTGATCTGCCTGGGCGCGATCATCCGCGGCGAGACGACGCACGACCGCCACATCGCCGACGCGGTGGCCGTGGGCCTCGAGCAAGTCGGACGCGCTCGCGGCCTGCCGGTGATCTTCGGCGTGCTCACCTGCCAGTCGATCGAGCAGGCGGTGGCCCGGGCCGGGGGGGATGCGGACGTGCCCCGGCATTCCCACAAGGGGGAGGAGTGTGCCGCCGCGGCGATCGAGATGCTCTCGATGCTCGAGCAGGTCGCCGTCGCCGCGGGCCCGGCGGCCGGGAGACGCGACCGATGAGCGTCCAACGCCGCAGCCGGGCCCGCGAGATCGCCCTCCAGGCGCTGTACCAGGCCGACCTCAATCCCCATGCCGGTCCCGCCGAACTCGAGCGGTTCGTCGCGGCGCGGCTCCACGGCGGACCGATCGTCCCCTTCGCGATCGGGCTCGTCCGCGGGGTGCAGGAGTCGCTCGCCGAGCTCGACTCCTTCCTCGACGAGCGGGCGGAACACTGGCGGGTGGCCCGGATGGCCGCCACCGACCGGGCGATCCTCCGCCTGGCCGCCTGGGAGATCCTCCATGCCGACACGCCTCCGGCGGTGGTCGCCGACGAGGCGATCGAACTGGCCAAGCGCTACGGCGGTGAGGGCTCGGGGAGCTTCGTCGCCGGCATCCTGGGGAAGATCATCGCCGACCGGAAGGACGCCTGAGTCCGCGCGGCCGGCGGGCCGTCCTGCCCCGCACTCGTTCACACCTTCCCAGCCCACGCGGGACCACGACATGGCATTCTTCGGTTTCGGTCGCAAGGACCCCAAGACCCCTCCACCGGCCGACAAGGCCGCTGCCCCCGTCGCGCCGGCGGCGGCCGAGGGTGCGTCTGCCGCGGGCGTCACCGGCACCCCGGCGGAGGAGACCGCCGCCCCGTCCAAGCCGCGCGGGATCCTCGACCGGCTCAAGGCGGGCCTGGCCAAGACGGCGCAAGTGCTCCGCACCGACGTCCGCGACCTCTTCAAGCGCGAGGGGCGGCTCGTCGACGAGGGTTTCCTCGAGGAGCTCCGCGCCGTCCTGGTCCGCACCGACATGGGGCCGGCCGCCGCCGAGGCGATCGTGGCCGACGTCCGGGAGCGGCTCCGGGCCCGCGTCGTCGATCCGGAGGTGGTCCTCGACTCGATCCGCACGCAGCTCCTCTCCCGGCTCCGCGACAAGGACGCGCCGCTCGGCGCCGCCGCGACGGGCCCGACGGTGATCCTCGTCACCGGCGTCAACGGCTCCGGCAAGACCACCTCCATCGCCAAGCTCGCCCGCACCTTCACGCGCGACGGGAAACGCGTGGTGCTCGGGGCGGGCGACACGTTCCGTGCCGCCGCCGTCGAGCAGCTGGCGATGTGGGCCGACCGGCTCGGCGCCGAGATCGTGCGCGGGCCCCAGGGGAGCGATCCGGCGAGCGTCGCCCACAAGGCGGTCTCGCGGGCCCTCGAGACCGGCGCCGACGTGTGCATCGTCGACACCGCGGGCCGCCTGCAGACGCAGTCGAACCTCATGCAGGAGCTCTCCAAGATCCGCCGCGTGGTCACCAAGCTCGTGCCCGAGGCGCCGCACGAGGTGCTCCTGGTGATCGACGCCACCGCCGGCCAGAACGCCCTCTCCCAGGCCAAGGGCTTCAAGGAGGCCGCCGGCTGCACCGGGATCGTGCTGGCCAAGCTCGACGGCTCCGCGCGGGGGGGGGTGATCGTCCCGGTGACGGAGCAGTTCGGTCTGCCGGTGAAGTTCGTGGGACTCGGCGAGGGGGCCGACGACCTCGAGCCGTTCTCCCCCGACCGCTTCGTGCAGGCGCTGCTGGAAGGTGCCTTCGACGTCCCGGCGTGAGCGGC
>CAWUOA010000003.1:0-31145 GCA_963923225.1 uncultured Planctomycetaceae bacterium | reverse complement strand
CGCGGGAGCCACGTCCGACACGCGCCCGCTCGGCGAAGGCGTCGTCCCGCCCGCCGCGCGCGACCCGAAGCGCCCCGTCTCTCCTCTGATCGATCCCGACACCGCGATCCTCCTCGACGGCGGGCGGGTGGAGGTGTCGTCGCCGAAGGGCTGGGCCCGCGCCCCCCGCTCGCAGAACTACCTCGTCCGCTATCAGCCGGGCCCGCGAAAGTCGATCCCGTCGATCGTCGTCACCGCGGAGCCGGCTCCCGAGGGCCTCGAGGCGGTGACGCGAAAGAACCAGGACGTGCTGGTGGGAGCGATCACGACGAAGCTCGCCGCCGACTTTCCGGCTGGCGGCACGGTGAAGGTGATCAAGAAGCCCGCCGCCACGGTCCTCGGGCCCCACTTCGGCGTCGCCTGGGCGGTGCCGGGGTCGGCGAAGATCGACGGGCTCACGGAGACCATCGATCGCTTCGCCTGGGCGATCGTGCTCGGCGGACGGCTGTACGTCGTCGAAGTTCGCGGCCCTCGGGCGAAGCTCGACGAGGATGCCAAGGACCGGGCGAAGGCCGTCGCCGCCACGCTCTTCCGGCCCGCCGACGCCCCGGAGGGGAATCACGAATCCACACCGGCGGCATCGCCGGCGGGTCCCGAGCCCGACTGAGCGGGGCCGTGGGAGCGGGAGACCGCGCGGGGCAGGAATGACGCCCGCCGCACGGCCGCGGCCCCACGACGTTGATCGACGGCATCGCCGAACCCCGCCGCGATCCCGGCGCGGCGAATCCGCCCAGACGCCCTCGCGTCGGTCGTGTTACCCTGGTTTTTTTCCCCCGAGCGATCACCCTCGCCGCAGCGGCCGTGCCGTTCCCCCCGTACCCGCTATCGTGACCAACATCGGCCCTCCCCCATCCGGCGCCCGACCCTCCGCCGCAGCCTGGATTCCGTCGGCCCTCGTCGCCACGATGGCCATCGCGGTGGCAGCGGTCGCCGGCACGTGTCTGACGTGGGTCGGGTTCACCCCCGGCACGTCGTTGGCGCTTGCGATGGCCACCGGATTGGCGGCCGCGGCGCTCGGCGCGGCCGTCGTCTGGACGGCCCGCCGGCTCCTCTGGGCCTGCCGTTGGCGGCTGGAACGGGCGATCGTGACGGCCGTCGGACAGGCCCTCGCCGGCGCTCCCTGGATCGATGGCGAGGAGAGGCGGGCGGACGGCGACGCAGCCCCATCCATGGCGACGATCGCCCACTCCATCGCCTCGCTTCGCAGGGATCTGGCGGCCTTCGAACGGACCTTCCCCCAAGCCACCCGGGAAGCGCCCGCCGGCCAAGCCGAGGGGCGACGGGCGGGAGGGGGCGCGGCCCAGGTCATGCCGAGGATCGCCCAGGCGATCGACTCGCTCCGGGGGGAGCTGGCCGGCATCGAACGGCGGCTCGGCGAAGGGCTGTCCAGGGCCCGCTACGAGATCGAGGAGGGCAAGGCGATGCTCGTCGATCTGGCCGATCGCGCCGAGAAGCCCTCCGACCCCCGTTCCGGAGGATGATCCGCATGGCGGCCGCCGGCTTCGTCCATCTGCTGCTCTCGCTCTGGAATTGCCCCGACCCGGCGAGGCGGGAGGAACTGCTCCTCTGCCTCCGCCGGAACGCCGCCAACCCCTCCGTCGCGCGACTCCATCTGTTCATCGAGGAGGATGCCCTTTCCTGGCGCGACAGCCTGCCCCCCGATCGCTGCACGGTGATCGAGCACCGCGGCTATCCGACGTTCGCCGAATTCATCGACCACGCCAACCGCCACCTCGCCGGCGAGGTGGTGGCGATCGCCAATTCCGACATCCACTTCGATTCCTCTCTCGAACGGCTCAGGCAGTTCGACTTCACGAACACCCTGCTCGCCCTCACACGGCACAATTCGGCCCCTTACATCGCCTGGCACGGCAGGGTGTGGGAGAGGAATTACGGTTCGCAGGACGCGTGGATCTTCCGGGCGCCGCTGCGTCCCTTCGCCACCGCCGCCGTGCCCGGCTGGTTCGGCTGCGACGGGCTGCTGGCCCGCGAACTCCAACAGGCGGGCGTCAGGGTGCTGAATCCGTCGCTGGACGTGAAGGCCTGGCACGTCCACGCGGCACGCGAGCGTGTCACCGCCCCCCACGGCCATCCCAAGAGCCATTTTCCCGGAAACGTCGATCCCGACACCGGTTCCCAGCCCGGTTTCCGGTGCCTGCCGATCGAGCCACTCGGCCGCTGGAAGGTCTACACGACGTACAGCGACTCGCACGAAGAGCTCTATCGCCGGTGGTTCCTCGGCACCATGAAGGACGATTTCGACGTCGTCGCACGGCGACACGACCAACTCTGCGAGACGGGCCGCTACAACACGGATGGCTGGAGCGAGGCGGTGTCGAGGAAGATTCCCCTGATCCAGGAAGCGATCGACGCCCACGTCGAGAACGGCTTCTTCATCTTCGCCGACGTCGACATCCAATGGCTCGGCCCGGTCCAGGGCCGGATCCGTCGTCTGCTGGCCGAACAGCCGCACGTGGACATGTTCTTCCAACGCGACGCGAAGCGGCTCACCGAGGGAATGGGTGAAATCTGCACCGGGTTCTTCGTGTGCAAGGGGAACCTCCGCACCCGCGCCTTCTGGACGCTCGTCGGCGAGTGCATGCAGCGAGACCGCATCGGTGATCAGATCACGGCCCAGCGGATCATCGAGGCCGACACCATTCAGGGGCTGCGCGTCGGCACGCTTCCCGACGCCTTCTGGGGACCGGCCTCGGGGGTGGAACTCCCCCTGCGCTGGTCGCCGGGAATGTTCCTCGACCCGCCCGCCGACCTCCTCGTCCATCACGCGAACTGGACCATCGGGGTGCCGAACAAGGTCGCGCAACTGGAATACGTGGCCCGGAAGACGAAATTGCGCGCACGGCTGGCGCAGCGGGAAGGAAAGACGGGATCGGTTCCGGTCGATCACTGGGCGATGACCGGCGGGGCCTCGTTCCCTCCTCGCCCGAAGCGGCGCACCGAGCAAGCCGGGCTTCGCCCCGGCAGCGATCCTCTCGGGCAGAACTCCTCCCCACGACCCTCCTCCTGAGCGTGGGGCGAATCCCCCGGCGCGACACGCCCCCGTCTCGAGTCGGCGGGTCGTCACCGCCGCCCTTCGATCCGGCCGGTGTTTTTTCCACTCGCCGCCGCCCCCGACGGGGAAGACCGTAGGATGGTGCCCTCTCGGTCGCCTCGCGCCGCCGCATCCGCACCGCCCCCGATCACGAGTTCTCCATGTCACCGATCGCTCGCCCGCTTGCCGGCCTGATCGTCCTGCTCCTCTCCGCCGCGACCGGTCTGGCCGCCCCGGACGCCGGGGCGAAGGCGCGGGGCGAGTTCGGGTTCTACGGCCACGGTGCCCACGCCGGACTGTCGAGCGCGCGGACGCATACCGAGAACTACCAGCGCTATCTCCGCGACACCCACGGCATCGAGGTTCCGGCGCACCGCGAGATGCCCGCCGAACCTCCCGCCACGGCGGTGTTCGTCGAACGGCCGGTCACGGCCCGGCCCGTGCCGGCGACGCCGATCGGCGATCACGGGGACCAGATCGTCCGCCACGGCGAGGTCCAGCCGGAGGTGGCCAGGGAGGCCAGCGACGCCATCGCCGACGACATCGAACGCGTCCAGCGGCACTTCACGCGCATGCGGGCGATCGCGACCCGTCTCGACGACGAATCGGCCCTGGAGATCCTCGGAAGCGCGGAGAAACGGCTCGGCGACGCCCGGCGGGCGCACGCCGCGCTCCACGATCACCACGCCTCCGAATCGATCGCTCCGGCCACGGCGATGGATCTCGCGCAGCGCGTCAACGACGCCCTGCGGACGGCGCACGCCGACTACGACCGCCTCTCCGGACGTCTCGGACGTGACGACGGAGGAGAAGCCCGCTGAGGGCCGGCAGGGCGCGGCGGGACGACGCCCGTGGCGGGCGCCTCAGGCCCAGGGGCTCTTCCAGTCGCCCCACGCGGCGAGGTAGCGCTTCAGGCCGGGTGAGCTTTCGGCCTTCGTCTCGATCCACTTCCTCGTCTCCTCGATGAGGGCGTGCTCCTCGTCGAGGGAGATCTCCCCGGCCGCCACACGCGACCTCAGGAAGATGAAGTACGTGTCGAGGACGTCGCCCCGACAGTAGTCGTGGATCTCGGGGGCCCGGCCGGAGTCCCACAGGTCCTGCACCATGTGGCCGGCCACGTCGAGCTTGCCCGGCTTGCCGATGAGGTTCGCCGCCAGCGACAGCCCCCCCTGGAAACGGGAGGCGCCGTTGTTGGTGAGCCATTCGTGCAGATCGAAATGGCCGGCGGTGTTGTAGCGGTTCCGCGGCTGGTCGAAGCTCCGCTTCTCCTCGGCGTACCAATCGGGGATCGAGAGGCCGTAGCGGAAAGCGCACAGTTCCAAAAGCGGCACGTCGAAGCCGCGGCCGTTGAAGGTCACCAGGCACGGCCGACCGTACTTCCGCCACCCTTCCCAGAAGAGACGCACGATCTCGTGCGGCCGCGACTGCTCCTCGTCGAGGGCCACCAGGTCGATGAGGCGGAAGTCGGCCGCCACCCGGGCGATCACCAGCGACACCGGGAGTTGGAAGGTATAGGGGATGAAGTCCTTCCCCTGCTCCGCCATCAGCTCCGCCCGCCACCGCGCGATCGCGGCGGGCGCCGACAGCTTCTCCTCGGGGTACCGCAGCCGCGACACGAGCGCCCCGTCGGCGACGCTCTCGATGTCGAAGACGAAATAGCGGGTGTCGCGCTTCACCGGCGGGGCGGAGGGCATCGGACTACCTCCGCGCGAGCGGATGCCTCATCGGCAGCCAGGCGCCGTTCTGCTTGCTCGAGGCCACCGACTGCTCGATGAAGTACATCCCCTCCACGCCGTCGTGGATGTTGGGGTAGATCGTGTCGGTGCGCTCGAAGGGCTTCCCCGCGGCCGCCAGCTCCATCGCGTCGTAGGCGGCACGGTAGACGTTGGCGAAGGCCTCGAAGAAACCCTCGGGGTGCCCCGACGGCAGCCGGCAGGCGGCCTTGGCGGCGTCGCTCGAATAGGGAGCGTTTGGATCACGGGTGTAGATCCGGTGCGGCTCGCCGTTCTTCCGCACGAAGAGCTGGTTCGGGTTCTCCTGGTGCCACTCCAGGCTGGCGAGCGTGCCGTCGATCTCGATGCGCACGTCGTTCTCGCGGCCGTGGCTGATCTGCGATGCCGTCACCGTCCCCAGGGCCCCGTTGTCGTAGCGGATCACGGCGTGGCCGTAGTCGTCGAGCGGACGCGGCGGCTCGAAGATCTTGAGATTGCAGCTGATCGACTCGGGGAGGAGGCCGGTCATGAAGCGGCCGAGGTTGTAGGCGTGGGTGCCGATGTCGCCGAAGCAGCCGGCGGCGCCGCTCTTCGAGGGGTCGGTGCGCCACGCCGCCTGCTTCTGTCCCTCGCTCTCGAGCCGGCTCCGCAGCCACCCCTGGATGTACGTGGCACGGATCGCCTGGATGTCGCCCAGCTCGCCGCTCCGGATCATCTGGCGGGCCTGGCGCACCAGGGGATAGCCGGTGTAGTTGTGGGTCACGGCGAAGACGACGTTCGAACCCTTCACGAGCCCCGCCAGCTCCTCGGCCTCCGCGAGCGTCAGCGTCAGCGGCTTGTCGCAGATCACGTGGAAGCCCGCCTGGATCGCCGCCTTCGCCACGGGGAAATGCATGTGGTTCGGGGTGGCGACGGAGACGAAGTCGATGCGCTCGCCGGCCGGGAGCTTCCGCTCCGAGTCGAACATCTCCTGGTAGGAGCCGTAGGCGCGGGAGAGGGGGATGTCGTAGTCGGCGGCGCTGGCCTTGGCACGTTCGGGATCGCTCGACAGCGCTCCGGCGACGAGGGCCGCCCGGTTGTCGAGCACGGCGGCGGTGACGTGCACGCGGCCGATGAAGGAGCCCTGGCCCCCGCCGACGATCGCCATCCGCAGCTTCCGCCCCAAGCTCCCGTTGGTGGCCATGTCCGTGCCGTCTCCCCTGAGTGGTGTCGCGCCTCGAGCGGCGCCTGGAATCGTTCGCCCGGCGCCGATTCGCCCCGAGCCCGCCGGGGAATCTAACAGATGCCCCGGACCGATCGCAGGGGGCGTGGCGGAGCCCGTTCGGAGCCGGACGTCGCGGCCACCGCGGACAAATCCCGGGCGGTTGTCCGACGCCGCGCCGAAACCCTACGATGGAGGGATTGTCCGGCACGTCGCCGGATCGACGCTGCGGCCCTCTCCACCGGCCGCCGAGGGCTCCCATGGGCTTCGCCGATCGTCGTTATTCCGAGCCCGACCGCTCGTGGCGCGGCTCGTCCCCGGGCCCGTGGGACTGGAGCGCCGTCACGACGATCGTCGTCGCCAACTGCGCCATCTGGATCGCCTGCAGGGTGTTCGGGATGATCGGCGACGAGTCCGCCATGGCCGGCTCGTGGCTCGACCGCCTGTTGCGTCTGTCGAGCGACCCGGCCGCCGACGTCTGGCAGCCGTGGCGGTTCGTGACCTACGGCTTCGCCCACTCGGCGACGTCGCCGCTCCACCTCGGCTTCAACATGCTGGCCTTGTGGTTCTTCGGGCCGGAGGTGGAGGAGCGGACGGGGCGGCGGGAGTTCTTCCGTTTCTGGATCGCCGCCATCGTCGTCTCCGGCCTGGCTTGGCTGGCGAGCTCCTTCGTCGGGACGGGG
The DNA here is from genome assembly GCA_963923225.1 of uncultured Planctomycetaceae bacterium. Classification (GTDB taxonomy): domain Bacteria; phylum Planctomycetota; class Planctomycetia; order Pirellulales; family UBA1268; genus QWOP01. The sequence goes on along the minus strand of CAWUOA010000003.1, from coordinate 24,458 downwards.
GGCGCGGGCAGCTACCTCGTCGGAGCCAGCGGGGCGGTGATGGCGACGCTCGCCGTCTTCATCTGGCACAACCCCCATCAGGAGCTCCTCTTCTGGGGCATCCTTCCGGTCCCCGCCTGGGCGCTGGGGTTGCTCTACTTCTTCTCCGACGTCAACGGCGCCTACCAGCACTCCGGCAACGTCGCCCACGTCGCCCACATCGGCGGAGCCCTGTTCGGCGTGGCGTACGCCTGGCGCGGCTGGGATTTCGGCGAACTCCTCGAGATCCCCGGCCGGTTGCTCCAGTCGCAGTCGCGCTTCCGCGTCGTCCGGCCCGACGATCCCCCGTCGCCGCGACCGGCATCGCGCCCCGCTCCGCAGCGGCCCGCAGCCTCGTCGCCGCCGCGTTCGGCCGAAGGGGGCTCGATGGGACTCGACGCCGAACTCCACGAGTCGGTCGATCGGATCCTCGAGAAGATCAGTCGTTCCGGCGAGGCGAGCCTCACTGCCGACGAACGCGAGACGCTGACCCACGCGAGCCGTCGCCTCAAGGAACGGCTGCGGTAGCCGCCGTCTCCGTCGGTTTCCCATGACGCGTCCCCGACGACCGCCCAGGCCGGCTCCAGACCTCCCGCGGAGCCGGACGCCGGACCCACGCTTCCGCGGGCTGGCGGGACTCGTCCTGGCAGGCGCCTTCGTGGCACTCGCCGCGGGACTGGGGCTGCGGAGCCTCTTCGCCCCGCTCCCCGTCGCCCCTCCCCGAGCCGACGATCGGGCCGGGCCCGCGGAGACCCTTCCCTCCCCCGGCGCGGAAGTGCCGGCGGATTACGCCGGCCTCGCCGCGGAGGCCCGTCGCCTGGGTGCGATCGTCCGCGCGCGGCACCCGGAGAGCGCGCAGGCCGCGTCGCTCGAAGCGGCGATTCTCACCGAATCGGGCGATCATGCCGCCGCCGCGGCGACGTGGCGGAGCCATCTCGGGCGGCATCCGGAGTCGGCCGAGGGCTGGTACCGGCTGGGGCTCCATGCCGTGCGCGAAGGGCGCGACGAGGAAGCCGCCGAATGGCTCGACCGAGCCAGGCGCCTCGACCCGTCCCTTCCGGACATCCAGGGGCATCTCGGCCGCACCCTTCTCAAGCTCGATCGGGTGGACGACGCGGCCGCGGTGCTCGAAGAGGTCGTCGGCGAAGACCGTGGCGCTGCGGTGCGGCTGTTCCATCTCGGCCATGCCCGTCTCCGCCAAGGGCGCGACGAGGAGGCGTTGGCGGCGTTCCGCGGCGCGGTGGAGCGGGCTCCGGGCTACACGGGGGCCTGGTACGGTCTTGCCACCGCGGCGGCGCGGACAGGACGCGACAAGGAGGCGGAGGAGGCGCGCGAGACGTTTCACCGCTCCAAGCTCCGCGACGCCGAGACGGCCGCGGCGAACCTCGCCCGGGACGAGGCCGATCGGCTGCGCCTGCAATTGGCCCGCTGGTACGCGGCCGCGGGGCGCATCGGTGCGGCCGTGGGGGACACCGCCGGCGCCGAACCGGCGTGGGCCCGCGGCATGGCGGTGGCCCCCGAGGTGGCCGACAATCGACGGTGGCTCGCCGAACTCTACCGACGGCAGGGGCGCGCGACGGACGCCGCCCGGTTGGCCTCCGGCGCGTCGAGCGACGCCGACTAGGGATCGACACGATGCGGCGAACGCCCCGCGCCCTGCCCCGAGCCCTCCTTGCGTCGCTGCCGATGCTGCTGGCAGCGGCCGGCTGCGGCGTCCGGACCCTGCCGCCGGCCCCCTCTCCCTCGACCCCGCCGGCCGCCGCTTCGCGGGAAGCCTCTCCCGAAGCCGTCGCCCCGGCCCCTCCCGCCGCGGCCGTGCCGGGAGACGGGCAGGCCCCGATCCTGTTCCTCGACGCCACGCCGGAGTCGGGGATCGGATTCGTCCACACCGACGGGTCGAGCGGCAGGCGCTACCTCGTCGAGCCGCTGTCGGCCGGCGTGGCCACGTTCGACTACGACCTCGACGGCCGCATCGACGTCTATCTCCCCGACGGCGCCCCGCTGCCCGGCGCGACGCCGGGCGACGGGCCGCCACGCCACGCCCTCCTGCGGAACATGGGCCGGCGCCGATTCGCCGACACGAGCCTCGCCGCCGGCATCGACTGCCGCGTCTTCGGTCTGGGCGTGGTGGCAGGCGACGTCGACGACGACGGCTTCCCCGATCTGTTCCTCACGAGTTTCGGCCCCAAGATGCTCTGGCTCAACCGCGGCGACGGCACGTTCGTCGATGCGACCGCCACGGCGGGGGTGGCCGACGGCGAGAAGGTGGGAGCCGGCGCGGCGCTGCTCGACGCCGATGCCGACGGCGATCTCGACATCTACGCGGCCAACTACGTCCGCTGGGCACTCGCCGACCACAAGACGCGCACCGTGAAGGGGCATCCGGCCTACGCCGGCCCGCGCGACCATCCCCCCTGCCCCGACACCTTCTTCGTGAACGACGGCGACGGCCGCTTCACCGATTCGAGCGCCGCCTCGGGGATCGCCGCCGTGGCGGGACCGGGGATGGGAGTGGTGTGCCTCGACGCCGACGACGACGGCGACCAGGACGTGTACGTCGGCAACGACGCCCTCCACGGCAACTTCCTCTTCCAGAACGACGGCCGGGGCCGGTTCGCCGAAGTCGGCCTCGCGGCGGGCGTGGCGGTGAACCGCTTCGGCGCCGAGATCGGCAGCATGGGGACCGAGGCGGCCGACGCCGACGGCGACGGGCGGATCGACCTCTTCGTCACCGACTTCCAGCCCGATCTCCCGGTGCTTTTCCGGAACCTCGGCCGGGGGCAGTTCGAGGACGTGACGGCGACGACCGGCGCCGGCGCCGCCGCATGGCGCTGGGTGACCTGGGGCACGGCGCTGGCCGACTTCGACAACGACGGCAGCCGCGACATCTTCCTCGGTTGCGGCCACTTGAACGACAACGTCGCCGACTTCGACGACACCACCGCCTACCGCAACCACAACCTCGTCCTCCGCAACGTCGACGGCCGCTTCGTGGACGTCTCCTCCGCCGCGGGCCTGCGGGCGGTCGCGCCGCACGCGGCCCGTGGCGTGGCCTGCGACGACCTCGACGACGACGGCGATCTCGATCTGGTGATCCTCAATTCGCGCGAGGCGCCCACGGTGCTCCGCAACATGGACCGCGAGCGCGGCGGCCGCGGGCACTGGTGCCAGGTGCGGCTGGTCGGCACGCGAGGCAACCGCGAGGGGGTGGGGGCCAAGGTGACGGTCGTGGCCGGCGGAGCGCGATTCGTCGACGAAGTCCACGCCGGCCGCGGTTACCAGGGGCACTTCGGCACCCGGCTCCATTTCGGCCTGGGGCCGCACGGCGCCGTCGACGCGATCGAGGTCCGCTGGCCGGGGGGGGCCACCGAGACGTTTCCCGGCGGCGGCATCGACCGTCAGGTCATGCTCGTCGAGGGCAGGGGCGTCACGGCACGGGCCGGCGGCGTCGGACCGACCGGCCCCGCTCCCCGGTGACAGGCCCGGCTCGGCGGGCTATCGCGCGGCCTTGGCTTCGGTGGCCGAGGCGGTGCGCACCCCCTGGGCCTGCGCCCGCAGTCGCTCGATCGCGGCGACGAGCTGCTGGTAGCGGGCTTCGTCGATCGCCCCCGAGACCACCCCCTGCGGACGGCCGAAGGTGTCGATGAGGAGGATGTTGGGCACGTCGGGGGCCATGCCGAAGCTCCGCGGCATGACTCCGTCGAAGTCGATCCACACCGGCACGTGGGGCGACTCCTTGCGCATCTGCGACCGGACGACCGGATAGACGGCGCGGGGAATCTCCGGCAGGCAGGCCACGGCGACGGCGTGCACGTTGGGGACGCGCTCACCGGCCGGCCAGCCGGCGATGCCGATCACCGGCTGCCGGCCCCAATCGGGCCCCTCGGCCTTGGCGGCCCCGGGATGGAAATGGACATGGAGACGCTTGCCCACCTCGTGGGCCGCCTCGGCACCGTTGCGGTCGGCGAAGAGGAGCACGACCACGTCGCCGCGCAGCGACGCGGTGTCGCGGGCGTTGCGGAACTGATCCTCCATGCTGATGTTCACGACACGGCCGCCGTCGGCGGGGGCGGCGGGAGCCACCGGACGGGCCGGACCCGGTGGCACCGGCGCGGGCTGCGCGGGCCGCGGCGCCGCCGCCTGCTGGGGCGAGGCTTGCCGGGACGCCGGCGGCTGCGCCGGGAGTTGCTGGGGAGGAGCCGCGCGGAAGCCGGGAGCCGCAGGTTGCTGGGCCGGAGCCGGCACGACACCGAGGACCGACGCGGCAAGCAGGGAGGCGACGGTGGCGGGACGGAGACGCGGCATGGGGCACCCGGGGCTCGAGGAAGTGGTCGGGGCGGGGTGGATAGCAGGTCGACCACGCTGTCCACAAGGCCGTTTCACTCCCGGCGCCGCGAGCACGCGACGCGACGCTCAGGCGACGCGCCGGACCTCGTCGCCCCCCTCCTCGGCCGCCGGGAAGGGAACCGTCGCCCCCTCCGGCACGTCGCCGGAGTCCCCCTCGTCGTCGCCGCCGGCATCGGGCCGCTCGGCGAGATCGCAGGACCGCGCCGGCACGAGACGCAACAGCGCCGGCAGGAAGACCAACGACGTCACCGTGCAGGTGGTGACCCCGAGGGTGAGGAGCCGGCCCAGGCTCTCGAGCCCCCGGTGGCTGGCGATCATCAACGCCCCGAATCCGAGGATCGTCGTCAGGGCGTCGACGAGGACCGAGTTGGCGGTGGAGGGGCTGATCCGATAGGGCCCGGGGCGTTCCAGGGCGTCGTGCACGATGTGCACCCCGTAGTCGACCGCGATCCCCAGCACCAGCGGCACGCCGATGAGATTGGCGGGATTGAGGTCGATGCCGAGCAGCCCCATCAGCCCGAACGTCTGCCCCATCCCCATCGCCAGCGGCAGCGAGGCGAGGAGCGCCTGGCGGAGGTTTCGGAAGTCGAACCACAGGACCGCGAGGATCACCACGAGGGCGTAGAGCGCCGCCTGCTCGTAGCTCCGCTTCATCTCCAACGACGCCTCGTACGCCTGGAGCGGATTGCCGGTGGCGCGCGGATCGACCGTGCGGACGTCCTGCACGAAGCGCTCGAGCGCGTCGAAGTTCCAGATGTCGCCCCGGCCGTAGATCTTGAGGAGGTGCTTGCCGCTCTGCCCCACGAAGCGTTCGACGAGGCTCGGGGGGAGGTCATCGAGTCCGGGGGGCTCCGGGTCGGAGACCGCGGCGAGGGCGTGCAGCCGGCTGACGAGATCGCCGGCGGAGCGCTGTTGGAAGCCGGCCAGCGCCTGGTAGCAGTCGGCGGGGCCCATGTGGCGCAGGCTGTCCCGCGCCCGCTCCAGATGCCAGGCGGTCCGCAGGGCGCCGGGACGCTTCGAGGCCTCGGCCTGGGCCCAGGCGAGGGTCTCGCCCAGCGCGTCGAGCCGGTCGAGGGGGATTTCCGGCGGCCTTTCGGGGAGCGTCGAGAGCCGCTCCCGGATGCGTTCGATGAGGGGTCGCTTCAGCTCCTCGTCGGCCGGAACCAGCGACGCGATCTCGTCGACCCGCTCCACGGTGGGCAGGAGCACCAACTGCCGCTTGCGCTCCAGCAACTCCTCGCGTGAGTCGGCCATCGAGAGGGCGTACCACACGCTCTGGTCGCATTCCTCGAGGAGCTTCCGCTCCACCTCGACGCTCTCGAGCCCCTCCGGCTGCATGTTGAGGAGGTTGTGGTCGTAGCGGAGGTCGTGGAGCCCCGAGACGATCGCGAAGGTGGCCGCCACCGATGCCATCGCCACCAGCCGCGGATGCCGCACCACCGGCTCGAGCCAGCGGTGCACCGGCACCGGCTCCGGGATCCGGCGACCGAGCGGGCCCCGGTCGACGATCGCCAGCAGCGCCGGGAGCACGAGCAGCTCCGCCGCGCAGCAGAGCAGGATCCCGCCGCCGGCGATCAGCCCCAGCTCGGCCACGCCGACGAAGCTCGTCAGCGCCGCGGCGAAGAACGCCACGGAGGTGGTGACGGCGCCGGTGAGGATCCCCGGCCCCACCGCCGCGCTCGTCTCCAGGAGCGCTTCCTCGCAGGGGAGACCCCGGCGCAGCGCCTCGAGATAACGGCCGACGTAGTAGGTGCCGTAGTCGATCCCGACGCCGATCATGGTCACGGTGAAGGTGACGCTGAGGATGTTCAGGTGGCCGACGGTGGCGGTGGCCCAGGCGAAGGCCCAGCCCATGCCGATCATCAGCACGCCGTTGGCCATGAGGGCGTGGCGGACGCCCCCGAACCCGGCGACGATGATCACCACCACCGCCACCATCGAGATCACGCTGGCCCAGACCATCGAGGTCTGGCTGGCCCGCATCTCGTCGTCCTCCATGATCGGCAGGCCGGTGAGGCCGATCGTCGCGGAGGGATGCCTCGCGGCGACCAGGCCGATCAGGCGGCGCAGCTCGTCGGTGGCCTCGGAGGCGCCGGCGAATCCGGCGTTCGACTTCACCAGCCGCAGGAGGACGAATCCCATCCGCCCCTCCTTGGCCAGGAGTTGGTCGCTGGAGAGGTCGCGGAGGGTCGAGAGCGAGGCCGGCATCGGCGGCCAGGGGGAGACGAACTCGGCGGGGGCGTCGTCGCCGCGGCGGCCCGCCGCGTCGAGACCGGCCACGAGGCTCTCGGCGTAGCGTTCGAGCACGGCCGTCGGCGCCTCGCGGGGGGCCGGGGCTCCACGGGGCGAACCGAGCACCATCTGGCTGGCGAGGCCGCCGACCATCGTGCCCACCTTGAGCTGCCCCCAGCCGCCGTCGAGGATCGGCTCCGACTCCTCGAGGAAGCGGTCGATCTGGGAGAGTTCGGCCGGAGCGAGGTAATGCAGCCCCTTGGCCCGGATCCGCGACAGGTCGACGGCGTGGAACACCGAACGGAAGAGCGAGGGATCGCGGGCGACCTCCTGCGACACCTCCTCGAGGACCCGGATCGTCTCGGCGCGGGTGGGCCCCTCGACGACGACCACGGCGTCGTCGTCCTCGCCGAACTCGGCGACGTAGTCGCCCCACAGCTTGTTGTAGTCGCTGCGCGGATCGACCAGGTCGTTCCGGTTGACCTTGTAGCCGAGCGAACGGACGGTCCACAGGCCGCACAGGACCGCGCTGACCAGCGCCACCCCGACGATGGCGTGGCCGTTGGCGATGCAGATGCGAGTCCAGGCGACCAGCGCGCGGGCGATCGGCCCCGGGTGCGGGTGGCAGGCGTCGGCAGCCGACGCGGCGCCGACAGGCTGGGCGACCGGGAAGGATCCGGTCGGTTCGTCCTGGGTCATGCGGCGCTCGATCCCTCGGATCTCTCGGGCAGGGCGATCCCGGCCAACCGTGGCCGCTCGGGCCATGCCGGGGGGCGGCGATCGTAGAAACTCCCCCCGGCACGGCCAACCCCCGATTCCTCCCCCGCGACCGTCAAAAGGGGCAGTCTGGCGAAGCCTTCCGGGTCGAAACGGAAATGACTGTGCCGCACCCTCTTCCCAGGCCGAAAACTCTCCCTGCAGGGCGGCCGGGGCGGGTCGCCGGCAGATGTTTCCGGGGGGAAATGTTTCATGCGTGCGCGTGCTTGGGGCCTGGCTGCCGCCTTGGGGCTGCTGTCGGCCTGGGGGACGGCGGCTGCCGTCATGGGGAACGAACCGGAGTCGCCGCGGAGCGGCTTCATCCTGGGCGACGGCGGGACCTCGTCCCGGGACGCCCGCGAGGCGGCCCGCAAGGCGCTGCCACTCGATCGACTCACCGAGTCGGACCGACGCGAAGTGGAACGGGTGCTCCGCAATCCGACCCTCTACCGCCGTCTGCCGATCGAGAGCTTCGTCTGCGACCGGGAACTGCTCGACTTCTGCCTCGCGAAGCCGGAGGTCGTGGTCGACATCTGGCGCGTCCTCGGCATCAGCCGGCTCTCCCTCGACCGCACCGCGGCGAACCAGTGGCGGATGAGCGACGGCTGGGGCACCGAGGGGACCCTCCGCCTCCTCCACCACGACTCGTCGCCGGAGGGGGGCACGATGGTGCTCCACGGCAAGGGGGGCTACAAGGGCCCGCTGTCGCCACAGGCGCTGTCCGGCTCCTGCCTGGTCGTCGTCCGCCATCGTCCCACGGGGATCGGGCCCGACGGCTCGGCGCGGCACAGCATGCAGGTCGACGCCTTCCTCGACGCCGACGGCATGGGCCTCGAGGTGGTGACGCGCACGCTCCAGCCGCTCATCTGCCGCTCGAGCGCCTCGAACCTCCACGAGATCTGCCTGTTCATGGAGACGCTCTCCGACGCAGCCGCCGAGAATCCCGAGGGGGTGGCGCTGCTCGGTGCGAAGCTCTCGAAGGTCGACCCCCGCGATGGGCGTACCTTCGCGGCGCTCGCCCGCGACGTGGGACACGACGGCGTCCCCGCCGACCCGATCGCCACCAAGAAGCTTCCGGCGAAGCTCGCCGCCCGCTGGCTCCCGTCACGGGACCTCCAGGCCGAACGCGTCCGCTGACCGTCCGCAGCCGTCGAACGCCACGGCCGGGGCACCGGGGGGAGTCCCGGCCGTGGCCGACGGGAACGCGGACGGGCGTGGGGGCTGGCCGACGACGTTCGGCAGTCCGCTACCGCGTCAGATCGCCCTGGACCGCGGGCACCGCGGCGACCACGCGAGGCCGGGCCTCGGTCGCCACCAGGTAGGGGCGCTTGTACTCCGGCATGTAGCCCCGCGCGCCGCGCACCGCGACCTGCTGGCCCACCATCGGCGCGAGGTTCACGCCGGGCTGCGGGTTCACGAAGACGATGACGTTGTTGTTGCCGTCGACCAGCGCCCAGCGCGGCGCGTCCGGACGCCTCGACACCACCGTCGCCAGGCGGCCGGTGGTCTCGGTCACGTCGGGGGGCGTCCAGGTCGGCTTGCCGTCCGCCGGTCCTCCCCCGGGCAGGACGCCGGGGCGGATCGGCCTCGTGCCGACCCCGCCGAGACTCGACCACATGCTTCCCAGCCGCAACGAAGGATCGGGGGGCGGTCCCGCCGCGAGCGCTTGCTGCTTGGCCTGGATCGCCTCGAACCGAGCGATCCGGGCGTCGATCGCATCGGCGCGCAGCCGATCCGGCTTCGACGAGGTACGGGCCGCGGCGAGCCGGAGGCGTTCGCGCAGCTGCGGGAGATTCCAGCCGTCGGAGGGCCCTGCCACGGCCAGCGACAGCGCCAGATCGATGTCGGCCAGTTCGTCGGCCATCGAGGACGGGGGAGCGGCCACCGCCACGGGAGCCGGGGCCTCGAGGACGCCGGTTCCCAGCGGCAGCCAGCCGGCGAGCATCCGCCGCGCCTGCGGCACGGCGCCGAGCGGCTGGGGTTCGGTGGGCTGCGGTGCGGACGCGGCGTTGGCCGCCAGGGCGATCGCCTCGCCGGCCGATCGAAACGCCTCGGCCGTCGCGGCGGCGTCGAACCGCTCCGGTGCCTCGCGCCGGGGCTCGGGGTCCGCCCCGGCGGCGAGCGTCGCGAGGCGCAACCGGGGCGACGACTCGAGCGCGTGGAGATCGGCCCAGCGGAACTCCCCCGCCGGCGGCGCCACGCGCAGCCACAGGCCGGCATGACGGCCCGATTCGATGCGCACCTCTTCGAGAATCTGCACGCGCTCGCCCGCCTCCAGGCGCACCTGGGCCACGTGCCGCAGATCGTTGAGCTGGGAGCCGACGCGGGCCACGGCGCCGTCGGAGACGATGACACCGACCCGCGGCGCCGGCCCGGCGCCGGGCCGCACCACCCCGTCGCCACGGCGCTCGTCGAGCGTCTCGTCGACGTCGGAGGCACGCACCCAGCTGAAGCTCCCTTCCACCGGGCGCACCGCGCACCATCCGCCGGGATCCACCGCCCATACCTCGACGCGAGTCCCCTGCACGAGTCGCTCGGTGGGATAGAAGTCGCCGCCGGGACCGGCGCGGAGATAGGTGGCCTCCGCCGCGACCGGCACTTCCAGCGGCAATGGCCCGGCGTCGTCGGAGGCCCGGCAGACGGCCGACCAAGCGACGACGAGGCACAGCCACGCCGCGAGGGCACGGGGGCCGGACGCGGGGTGACCACGCCCGCGGAGCGAATCGTGAGCGACCATCCCTGGATCCCCACGGGGGTGACCGCGGCGGAGCTCCGCGGGCGATCCATCGCCTGCAGGGAAGCCACGCCGACCCCGTCTCGGGAACCGGGAGGCCCCGAAACGCAAGCGCGTAGACGAGGCTTGGGCGACCTCGTCTACGCGCTGTGGGCGAACCGACCGGGCGGTCCGGCCACCGGTCTTGTAGTCCACCCGGCCGCGCCGCTCAAGCCGCGATTCGGGGTTTTCACGGGGGGGCGGAAATGCCCGGCCGGGGAGGCTCTTCCCCGCCCGGAAAGCCCACTCCCAGGAGGGGTCCGCGAGCTGCCGGGGAAGATCAGGAAAGCTGCGCGGGCGCCACGGCGGGCCAGGGGTGCCGTGCCAGCGTCGCCAGCGCCAGCACCAGGGCCTGTGTCCCCGACCGGCCATGTCCCTGGGCCATCAGGGAGGTGTAGAGCGCCTCGACCAGCGCCAGCCCGGGCAGCGGGAGGTCGAGCCTACGGCACTCGTCGAGCGCGAGGCGCATGTCCTTCACGAAGTGCTCCACCATGAAGCCGGGCGCGAAATCACCGCGCACGATCCGCGGTGCGAGATTGGTGAGCGACCAGGATCCCGCCGCGCCGCCGGAGATCGCCCGGAGCGTCGTCTCCACGTCGAGGCCGGCCCGGTGGGCGAAGAGGAGCGCCTCGCACATTCCCACCATGCCGCCGGCGATGGCGATCTGATTGGCGAGCTTCGTCCGCTGGCCGGCACCCGGACCACCGCAGGCGACGACGTTCCCCGCCACCACCTTCCAGCAGGCGGCGAGCGCCTCGCGCGGCGCGTCGTCGCCACCGACCATCACGGTGAGCGTCCCCTCGCGGGCGCCGCGGTCGCCTCCCGACACCGGCGCGTCGAGGCTCCACGAGCCCCGCGGCCGGGCGAGCGCCGCGATCTCGGCGGCGAGTTCCGGCGAACTGGTGGTGTGGTCGACGAGCATCGCGCCTGGCCGCAGGGCGGAAAGGACGCCGTCGGCCCCGCACACCACCTCGCGGACGTCGGCCGGATGGCCCACCATCACGAATACGGCATCCGCGGCGGCGGCCACCGCGGCCGGCGTGTCGGCCCAGCGGCAGCCGCGCTCGAGGAGCGGCTCCGCCTTGGCGCGCGAGCGCGTCGTGAGGACGACGTCGAAGCCGGCGTCGCGGAGATGTCCGGCCATCGACCGGCCCATGACGCCGGTGCCGATCCAGCCGAGGGTCGAGGCACCGGGAGCCACGGGAACGGGGGGGGCGGCGGTCATGCGGGGCTCCGGGAAACGGGGCTCACCACCGGTCGACCGGGCGGTCGAGGATCTCGCGAAGGAGGATCACGCGGCGGAGCGTGGATGGATCGCGGATCATCGCCACCAGATCGGCCGCCGTCGAGCCTCCCGCCCCCTGCACGGTGGGGACGGGGGCCGGCTCCGACGCGGCCGCTTCCGCATGGGCGAGATCGTGGGCGAAGGCCCCTTCGACGTGACGGGCGATCTCGCCGGCGTGGCCGCCGAGCACCGCCTCACCGCCGAGCCCCATCGGCCGGGGTGCCGCAGACCGCGCCGGGCCGGGCCGCTTCGGCTGGCCCGTCTGCGGACGGGAGCCTGAAGACGATCCCGAGGGCTGCGGCGGCCGCGACGATGGCGGGAGGGGGGGCGTGCCCCGCGGACGCGGGGGTGTGGCGGCCGGCCCGCGGGACTCCTGCGGGCGGGGGCCACGCGGCGGCGCGGCCTCGGGCGGCCGGGGCACCGGGCGGGCCGCCTCGGCCTGGCCGCGGCGAAAGGCCTCGATCTGCCGGGCGAGGTCGTCGCGCGCGGGATCGGGGGGTGCCACTCGCGGCGGCGCCGGCCTGGCCACCGGCACCCGCGGGGGCTCCTGGCGGGCCGGGCCCCGCAGTGCCTTGGCGACGTTCACCACCTGCGAGACGACCCAGAAGAGGACGAACAGGATCGGCAGGATGGCCTCGAGCCAATCGCCGGGAGCCGCCAGCGGCAGGACGAGGGCGCCGATCGTCGGAAGGGGCACGCGTCAGGCTCCTGCGGGGATCGGGTGGACGCCGGCAGGGGCGTTCGATACGCCGGCGATCGTCTTGCGCATGTCGGTGTCGGCCTGGAGATTGCGGATCTTGTAATAGTCGACGATGCCCAGGCCGCCGGTGGCCAGCGCGTCGGCGATCGCCTTGGGGACCTCTGCCTCCGATTCGACCAGCCGCGCCCGGCTCTCCTCGATGCCGGCGATCATCTCCTGCTCGCGGGCCACCGCCATCGCCCGACGCCCCTCGGCGTTGGCGCGGGCCACGCGGGTGTCGGCCTCGGCCTGGTCGGCCTGGAGGCGGGCGCCGATGTTCGCCCCCACGTCGATGTCGGCGATGTCGATCGACACGATCTGGAACGCGGTGTTGAGGTCGAGGCGGCGGGCGAGCACGGTCTTCGAGATCACGTCGGGGTTCTCGAGCACGTTCGTGTAGCGCTCCGCCGAGCCGATCGCCGACACGATCCCCTCCCCGACGCGGGCCACGATCGTCTCCTCGGTGGCGCCGCCGATGAGCTGATTGAGGTTCGTTTTCACCGTGACGCGCGCCCGCACCTTGAGCTGGATGCCGTCCTTGGCGACGGCGTCGAGCGACTCGCGGCCGCTGTTCTTTCCGGGACAGTCGATGACCTTGGGGTAGACGCTCGTCTGCACAGCCTCGCGCACGTCGCGGCCGGCGAGATCGATCGCGGTCGCCAGCTTCCAGTCGAGGTCCTTGATCTTCGCCTTGTTGGCGGCGATCAGCGCCTGCACCACCTGCGGCACGCGGCCTCCGGCCATCGAGTGCTCCTCGAGCGCCTGCCGGGTGATGCCGCTGGCGTCGCCGAGGCCCGCCTGCACCGCCATGATCTTGCTGCGGACGATGACGTTGGGGTTCACCTTCTTGAAGCTCATCGCCACCAGATCGAAAAGTCCGATGCCGGCGCTCGAGGCGTACGACTGCAGCCAGAGACGCAGATAGCGTGCGAGCACCGCCACCACGACGAGGAGGACGACGAGAACCACGAGGAACAACAGCGGCAGGACGAACGGGGGCATCGGCATCTCCGGCGGCGCGTCGTGCGCCTTCAGGCGGGCGTCTCTCGGGCGGGGGACCGTCGGGGCGTCCCGTTCGGCCCGCTCCGCGGATCGTGGATCGGCGAGGAGAGCGGGGCCTAGATGCGATCCAGCCTGTTTCGGCGTCCCTGACCAGTCAAGCGTCGGGGGAGTCGAGTGACTCGAAGGTGAACGATTCGAGGGTCGGGGAGAGCCGTTCGGGAGCCGGTTCCCCGGCGGGCGGGGGGCCTGCCGGGGCCTCTCCCGCCGATTCGGGGCCCGGTTCGGGGGTCGCGGCGGCGACGGACAGGCGGCGGACCACCAGGGCGGCCCCCTGCACCCCCGCCACCTCGACCGCCGTCCCGGCGTCGATCGGGCCTTCGTCGCTCATCGCCTCGTGGCTCTCTGCGTCGATCACCACCCGTCCCCAGGGAAGCAGATCCCCGTCGGCCCTGCCGCGGCGCCCCACCAGCGCCCGGGCCCTGCTCCGGCCCCGGTCGGGCACGACGTCCTCCGGCTGCGGCGGCGGCGGCAGGACGCGCTTGCCGAGGGGGGTGTCGGGGAACCAGCGGAATGCCAGGCCGAGGACGATCGGCACCGCGGCCACGGCGAGCCCGAGCATGGCGGTGCCCGGGCCGACGCCGAGCTCCGAGTAGGCGACGGCGATCGAGGCCACGAACGAGGCCAGGCTCACGAACCCGAGCACGCCACCGGAGGGAACGAACACCTCCGCCACGAGGACCACCATCCCCAGGAGGAACAGCGCTCCGACCCACACCACCGCGCTCATCCAACGACGTCTCCCGGGGAGGCGTCCGCCAGCGCCCGGACGACGAGCCGGCCGCCGCGCACCCCGACGACACGGACGGCGGTGTCGGGCTCGAGCAGCGGTCCGTCGCTGGCCACGTCGTGGATCGCACCCTCGACCCGCACCTTGCCGGCGGGCGCCAGCCGCGTCGTCGTCACGCCGGTGGCACCCACCAGCGCCTCGAGCGCGTCGTCGTCGGACGCGTTCGACGAGTCGGGGGCCGGCGGCTCGAGGAGCACGTGACGGAAGAGCCGCGACTCGGGGAGCCAGCGCCGGGCGACGATGGCGAGCGTCGTGATTCCCGCCGCGGCTCCCAGCAGCCCGAGGAGCGACCACTGCAGCTGGCGGAGCTGATAGGCGTTGGTGGGAAGGACGAACGACTGGCTGGCGAGGACCAAGGCCGCGACCATCAGCAGCCCGCCCCCCAGACCGAGGATGCCGAAGCCGGGGAGCACGAAGATCTCCGCCGCCACGCAGAACGTCCCCGCCAGGAAGAGGAGGACCTCGAGCCAGCCGCTCGTGCCGTGGAGGTACTGGCTCCAGAAATAGACGATGAAGGCCACCATGGCGACGAACCCGCCCAGGCCGATCCCCGGCGTGTGCAGCTCGACGTACAGTCCCACGCCGCCGATGAGGAGGAGGAGCCAGGCGATCCCCGGGCTGGCCAGCGCCGCCAAGAGATCGTCGGCCCAGCCCGGTGCGGCGACCGCCATGTCCCCTTCGATGCCGTAGGCGCGCATCACGCCGGGAAAATCGTCGACGACGTGCGCTGCAAGTCCCAGTGCCTCGGCGGACCGTCCGTTGAGCGCGATCGGGCCCACCCCCACCTCGGCGCCGAGACGCCAGCCTTCCGCATCGCCGCGGGCCCGGAGCTCCTCGTCGTCGAAGTGCGCCACTTGGCCGGTGGCTTGCCTGGTCGCCTGCCGGACCACGATCCCCGGGACGGCCAGCGCCACCGGCAGCGACCAGGAACGGTCACGTTTCCGGGCCACACTCTCGCGCCAGGCCACGGCGATCGCCTCCCCTTGGCGGCCGCCGATCGTAGCGGCACCCTCGCCGCCGAGGATCGCGCCGGGCGCCATGACCAGTTCGTCGCACGCGGCCGCGACCAGCGCCGCGTCGCCCCGCGCCTCGCGCGGCACCCAGGCCACGGTGCGGACCCGCGCGGGGTCGAGCCCCGCGAGGAAGCCCGCCAGGACCAGGGCCTGCTCGGGATCGCCGCCGGCACTGTCGATCCGCAGACAGACGAAGTTCCTCCCCTCGGCGACCGCGTCGGCGATCCGCTTCTTCGTGCGCGACACGGCGTCGGCGGAGAGCGCGCCCGAGAGAACCACCTCCATGCCCCGCCAGCCGCCGTCGAGCGCCGGATCGTCGGCCAGCGCCGACTCGGCGACGCCGAGGCCCCGGGCCAGTTCCGCAGGCGATCGGGCCAGGAGACGGGCCAGGCCCAGCTCCCGTGCCCTGCGGCCGACGAGCCCGAGCGGCACCGGGCCGAGCGGCTCCTCGTCGAGCACGGCCGAGCGGGCGCGGAGTTCCGCGAGCCCGGCGGCATCGACCACCTGCTCGCCGTCGTCGGTGGACACGCGGACGGGCCGTGCGGCCGGATCGACCAGCGCCAGGGCCAACGCCGCCGGCGCCGTCTTGCGCCGCCCGGCGACCTCCGCGTACGCCGCGCGGGTGGCGGCGTCGACGAGCGGATCGGCGACGTTCGCCGGGCCGATCGTCGCGTCGGGGGCGAGCACGATCTCCTCGCACGCCAGCGCCACGAGCACGGCGTGTCCACGTGCGCCCTCCGGAAGCCACGCCACCGTCTTCACTCCCGAGAGCCGCGCCTCTCCGAGGAACCGGGCCAGTTCCAGGCTCCGCCCGAAGTCGCTGGCGGACGCCCCCTCCTCGTCGGCGCCGTCGAATCTCAGCACCAGCACGCCCCGCTCGCCGGGTCGCGCCACGAGCCGGTCGAGCAGCCGGACGATCACCCCTTCGACCTGCGTGTCGCGCGTCCCCGTGATCGGCAGACGAACCGGCACCAGCGCCGCCGGCGGCTCGCGGGGAGCGGCCGGGGCCTCCGCCGGAGCGAGGACCGCGTCGCCGTCGGCTGCCGGGGCCGGGCTGCCGGCGCCCCACAGGAGCGCGAGCCCGGCCGCCAGGATCGCCACGGGCCAAGACCGGCCGGCGGAGCGTGTCCGCCGACGTTCCCGCTGGACCGGGGGGGTTTGTGGCATGTCGATCCTCGGCGCCGGGAAACGTCTTCGGGCGAATTCTATGACCCCTGGCGGGGGAGTCAAAAAACACGTCTCCGGGAACCGGCGGCGACGCCTCCGCAACGCCTATACTCCAGAGCATGAACAACGACACCATCCAGCGCGAACTCGTCCCGTTGATCGCCGAAAAGGCCCTCCGCCGCGGCACCTTCCGCCTCGCCTCGGGACGCGAGGCCAGCTTCTACCTCGACGCCAAGCAGGTGATCCTCGATGCCCGCGGCTCGATGCTCGTCGGCCGGGCGATCCTGGATCTGCTGCGGTCGCGCGGGCCGGTTCCGGCCGCCGTGGGGGGCATGTCGATCGGCGCCGACCCGGTCACCAGCGCCGTGGTGACGATGGCGGGCGTGGAGGGGCTTCCCCTGAAGGGCTTCATGGTCCGCAAGGAGCCGAAGGACCATGGCACGAAGCGGTACATCGAGGGCCCGGTGTCCCCCGGCGACCGGGTGGTGATCGTCGAGGACGTCACCACCACCGGCGGCTCGTCGCTGGTGGCGATCGACCGGGCGATCGAGTTCGGCTTGGTGGTGGAGCGCGTGGTGACGGTCATCGACCGTCTCGCCGGCGCCGCCGCCACGCTCGGGGCCAGGGGGATTCCCCTCGACGCCCTGGTGACGATCCGGGATCTGGGGATCGAGCCCGATCCCTCATGATCTGACCGGCGGGACCATCGCCCGCAGGCGGGCCGACGCGGAGGAACAACGTCCATGCGACACGCCGCCGACCGGGTTGCCCGGGCCCTCTTCGCCATCGCGGTCGCCGCCTGGCTCCTCGCTCCGGCCGAGGGTGGGGTCGCTCCGGGGGGCGAATCGGGGGACACCGGCGGCGACGCGGTCGCCGCCGTGATCGAGCGCTTGGTCGAGCGCTTGGGCGACGCCGATTACCAGGTCCGCGAGAGCGCCGCGGCGGAACTCCAGGCGATCGGGCCCGTCGCGGTCGACGCGCTGTTGTCGGCGTCGGAGACGGCCTCCGATCTGGAGGTGTCGCTGCGGGCCCGGTGGATCGTGGAAGCGATCCCGATGGAGATGCCGCACGACACGCCCGAGACCGCCCGCCTGCTCGACGCGTACAACGGCCAGGGCCTCGAGCATCGCGTCAAAGTGATGCACCGCCTCCTCCGGCTCGACGACGATTCGGGAATCGAGGCCCTGGCGCGGATCGTCCGGCTGGAACGCACCCCCGAGGGATCGCGGATGGCGGCGGCGCTCCTGGCGCGCGAATGGCACCCCGGCGATCGCTGGTGGCCGGTGATCGCCGAGCGCACCCTCGACGGACTCGGCCGCACCCGTCGTCCGGCCGGCGTTTTCCTCCGAGCGCTCGTCGAGTTCTCCACCGCGACCGATCCCGACGTCCGCCGTCGTTCGATCGCCGCCGCGCGGCAATCCTTCGAGTCCCTCGAGCACGCGTCCCCCGGGGGGGCGCCCGAGGTCGCGGACGACGACGATCCCGAGGACGTCTTGTTCAACCGCCGATCGGACGCCACCGCCACCGCGGCCATGACGACCCTCGCCCGGTGCCTGGTGCGGATGCTGCTCGCCGACGGCCGGCGCGAGGAGGCCCTCGACCTGGCCGCGCGGCTGGCGACGGTCGGATTCCCGGGCGACGGGCCGCAGGCCGCCGCCCACACCGTCGACTGGCTCGGCTGGGCCACCGACGCCGGATTGCCCGATCTCGTCGAGCGGCTCGAGGCGAAAGGGACCGAAGGCCCGGGCTCCGATCCGCTCGTCACCTGGGCGGCGGCCGCGGCCTGGCGGGCCCGGGGCGACGCCGC
Source organism: uncultured Planctomycetaceae bacterium (assembly GCA_963923225.1). Taxonomy (GTDB): domain Bacteria; phylum Planctomycetota; class Planctomycetia; order Pirellulales; family UBA1268; genus QWOP01. The sequence continues at coordinate 6,472 of CAWUOA010000003.1, read as the reverse complement.
GCGGGCCGGGGCGCTCGCCGAGGAGGCCTTCGCCCGACACAAGCGCGCGACCGCGATTCGCGACGTCCTGAAACTCCTGCCGGCGGCCATCTTTCTCGCCCGGATGGGTTGCGACGACTGGGCGGTCCGTTGCTACGACGCGCTCCTCGACGACCCCCGCACCACCCCCGGCGTCCTCGCCTACACGTCGATCCTGGCGTCGGAGTATCTCCACGAGCTCGGCCGCGACACCGAGGCCGCAGCCTGCCTCGGCAGGCTCTTCGCCCCCGGACCGGGCCGCCGCGAGATCAACGCCGAGCAGGCGCTCGGCGAGATCGGCCGCGACCATCGCTCGGTCCTGGCACGGATGCAGTACTTCGCCTCCTGTGCCGCCGCCATGCGGGGCGACGCCGTGGAGCGGCGCCGGCTCCTCGAGAACGCCCTCCGCGAGCAGGGCAAGGAGATCGATTCCCTCATCGCCCTCTGCGCCCTGCCCGACAACACGCCCGACCAGCAGGCCGACGCACGGCGCCGGACCAACGAGGCGCTGCGGCAGATCGAGAACGAGATCCATTCGATGCCCGAGGATTCCTCCTCGCTGAACGAATGGGCCTGGCTCGCCGCCAATACCGGCGGCGACGCGGAGAAGGCCACCCGCTACTCGCGGCAATCGCTGGTCAAGGTCTTCGACAACTCGAGCTACCTCGACACACTCGCCCACTGCCGCGCCGCGGCGGGGGACATGGAGGGGGCGCTGCGCTGGCAGACGCTCGCCCTCCGCCACGAGCCGCACAACGCCATGATCCGTGCCAACCTGGAGCGTTTCGAGGCCCGCGCGGCGGCCGCGGCCGCCGCCGGAGAGGGACGATGATCCCCGTTCCACGGCGCGTGCCGATCGGCGGCGGCCGTGCCCTCGATGTGCGGGAGGCGGGGGACGGCGTGCCGCTGGTGCTGCTGCACGGCTTCCCGCTCGACCACTCGATGTGGTGCGGACAATGGTCGCTGGTGGCTCCGGGCGGGGCTCTCGAGGGACGTGCCCGGCTCGTCGTTCCCGATCTGGCGGGCTTCGGCCGCAGCGACGGCCCCGCCACGCCGTCGATCGCGGGGATGGCCGACGACGTCGCCGCGCTGCTCGACGCCGTGGCTCCGGGGAGGCCGGCGGTGGCATGCGGGCTGTCGATGGGAGGCTACGTGGCCCAGCACCTGGCGACCCGGCACGGGAACCGCCTCGCCGGTCTGGTGCTGGTCGACACCAAGCTGGAGGCGGATTCCGCCGAGGCCCGCGCGGCGAGGCGCGACCTCGCGGAACGGGTGGCGCGGGTCGGCTCCCGGATCGCGGCGGAGGCGATGGTGCCACGGCTGGTGGCACGCGGCACCGACGCGGCGATCGACCTGACGCCCCCGGGCAGGGCCGTCGTGGAGGACCGCCTGCGCCGCACGATCGAGGAAACGAGCGTGGCGACGATCCGCACGGCGCTCGAGGCGCTCGGCGATCGGCCCGACATGACGGCCGCCGCGGCGGGCATCGATCTGCCGACGCTCCTGGTCGTCGGCGCCGAGGACGCGATCACTCCGCCGGAGTGCCTGGAGCTCGCCGCACGGACGATCGCCCGTTCCGAACTCGTCGTCGTGCCACGCTGTGGCCACTTGACGCCGCTCGAGGATCCGGCCGCCTTCAACGCCGCCCTGGCGGCCTTCGTCACGGCGCGGATTCGCCACTGACGGGCCGCGCGGCATCCGCGGGTGCGGCGGCCGGCTCCTCGGAGCTCCCGCCCGATTCCAACGGCTGCGGGCCGGGGTCTGCGGGCTCTCCCTCCGCCGGCTCGTCACGGGCCGGCCCCACGGCGCCGCGGCGATCGTCCCGCCCCTTGCGCCCCGCGCCGTTCCCCGCCTCGCCGAAGCCGCGGGCTCCGGGAAACTGCCGGCCCGGTGGCCACTGGCCGCGGCCGGCGGCCATCCGGGCCCGGCGATCGAGCCACTCCAGCCGCTCCTCAAGGCCCAGCGCCACCACCGCTTGCCGATCGGCCGGATCGCTCCATGCCACCCAGCGGTGCCAGGTGCGGGCCGCGGCCAGCAGCGCCTCGCGGCGCTCGTCGTCGGACTCGGCCAGTTCGCGGGCCAGCTCGATGACGTCGTGGGCGGCCCCGTGCGACATGGTGCGGAAGCGGGTGGCCCGGTCGGCGACGACGCGCAGGTCCTCGTCGTCCAGATCCTCGACGTGCTCCCGCCGGACCACCATCTCCGCCGCCGGGGTCTCGGGGCCGAACGGCCCGGCACGCAGCGCCTCCACGGCCTCGTCGAGCTGCGGCCAACTCTCGCCGTCCGCGTCACCCTCGCCCCGGGACTCGGGTGGGCGGCCGAAGGGGAACGGGCGGGGCGGCGGGTAGTCCCGGTCCACGAGCTCGTCGAGGAACGCCACGCTTCCCGCCTCGTGGAGGACGTCGACGTGCTCGACCACCGGCAGGTACCGGAGCGTCGACTCGTCGGGATCGGGGCCGCCGGCCCGTCCGGCGGCGTAGCCCGCCACCAGCGCCGCGCCGACGATGAACACCGGCGCGAGGAAACGCCGCCCGTCCGCCGCCGGGGCGGCCTTCGCGTCGGCCGCGCCGTCGGTCACCGCCGCCATCTCGATCGTCGAGGAGGCCAGTCCGGGGGCCGCTGCGGAGCGGTCGAGCGGATCGAGCAGATCACGGACGTCTCCGAGGACGTCGATGCCGTCGTCGCCGCTCATCGAGCCTCCCCGGCGCGGCCGTCCACCGGGGGCCTCGCGCCATCGCGGTCGTACGCCTCGAGCGCCTGGCGGAGCTGGTCGCGGGCGCGGAACAGGAGCGATTTCACGGCCGGAACCGAGAGGCGCATCGACTCGGCGATCTCCTCGTAGGAGCAATGCTCGAACTTCGCCAGCAGCACCGCCATCCGCTGGTTGTCGCTGAGCCCGGCGATGGCGTCGCGGACGACCGACTGCAATTCCGAGCGGTCCGCCTGCCGCGCCGGACGCTGGCCGCTGGCGGCGACGGCGATCTGCTCCAGTCCGATGGCGCTGGAGGAGCCCGCCGCCGCCGGCATGCCTCGCTCCATCCTCCGGTAGGCACGCTGCCGCAGGTCGCTGGCGACGTTGTTGGCGATGGTGTGGACCCAGGTGGAGAACTTGGCCGTCGGCCGGTAGCCCTCGCGGGCGCGGTAGACGCGCAGGAACACCTCCTGGGCCAGATCCTCGGCGGTGGAATGGTCGCCGGTGTGGTGCAGGAAGAGCGTCACGAGGCGGTCCTGCCAGAGCGTGACGAGTTGTTCGAAGGCGCCGGCATCCCCCTGTTGCACGCGGACCATCAGGTCGGCGGAGGGATCGGCCGAGGTTGCCACGGAACGGCTCCCGACCGCTTTCGCGGAGACGATGCCCGCCACCGGGGAAGAGCGGAGACGGATGACCGCCCGCCTCGGCGAGCGGCGGGACTCTGACGCCGGGATCGAGCAGGAAGTGCCAGTGGAGCGGAAGGGGATCGAACCCTCAACCTCGGCATTGCGAACGCCGCGCTCTCCCAGTTGAGCTACCGCCCCGAACCGACGGGAGCCCGAGAGCCTCCCGACCAGGGAAGATCGATCGTAGGCCGGCGCGCCAGCCCTGTCCAGCCTCCGCCGCTGGGAGCGCTACAATGGGCTTTTCCGATGGGATTTCCCGCCCCGCCGGCGGCCCCTCCCTGCCGCCGTCCCACCCCGCCGACGCCCTCGCCATGCATGTCCCTCCGATCGTGGTCCGCGGCGCGCGGGAGCACAATCTCCGCGACGTCACCGTGGGCCTGCCGCGCGGGCGTCTCGTCTGCCTCGCCGGCGTGAGCGGGTCGGGGAAGTCGAGCCTCGCCTTCGACACCCTCTACGCCGAAGGACAGCGCCGGTACGTCGAGAGCCTGTCCACCTTCGCCCGCCAATTCCTCGGGCAGCTCCCCCGACCCGACGTCGACAGCGTGACCGGCCTCTCGCCGTCGATCTCCATCGCCCAGAAGTCGGCCGGCACCAACCCCCGCTCGACCGTGGCGACGATGACGGAAGTCCACGACTTCCTCCGCGTCCTCTACGCCCGCGTCGGCCTCGCCCACTGCCCGGCCTGCGACGGCCCCCTCGAGGCCCAGCCGCGCGACGCGATCGTCGAGCGGATCCTCGCCGAGTGCGGGGGGAAGCGCGTGGTCGTCCTCGCGCCGCTGGTGCGCGACGCCAAGGGCGAGCACCGCGACCTGTTCACCGATCTGGTCCGCCAGGGATTCACCCGGGCCCGCGTCGACGGCCGCATCGTGCGCGTGGAGGACCCGCCGGCGCTCGAGAAGCTGCTCAAGCACACCATCGAAGTCGTCGTCGACCGGCTCGTGCCCGCCGAGTCGTCGCGCAGCCGGCTGGCCGAGGCGGTGGAGCTCGCGCTGCGTACCGGCGGCGGGATGGTGATCGTCGCCGAGGAATCCGAGGGCGCCGCGACTTCGCCGAACGCCGCCCCCGCTCCGGCGCCGGCGCGGGGCAGGCGCCGCGGCCGCGCCGAAGAGGCCGCCCCGGCGTCGGCCGCCCCGCCGGACCTCGTCCTCTCCAGCCGCTATGCCTGCGGGGCCTGCGGCGTGAGCTACTCGACCCCCGAGCCGCAGCTGTTCAGCTTCAACAGCCCCCAGGGCGCCTGCCCGGCCTGCGAGGGGCTCGGCGAGATCTGGGGGATCGATCCCGAAAAAATAGTCACCGCGCCGGAGAAGAGCCTCCGCAAGGGGGCGATCGGCGTTCTCGGTGGCTTCCGCGACATGCCACGCTGGCTGCGGCGGCTCCTCACCGCGGTGGCGGCCCACGCCGAGGCGAAGAAGAAGCTTCCCGAAGGCACCCTGCTCGACACCCCTTGGGAGGAGCTCTCCGCCGCGCAGAAGAAGATCTGGCTTTCCGGCACCGGGCTCGAGGAGATCAAGGTGTCGTGGAAACGGGGCCGGGCCGAGCGCGGCGCCCGGACCCGCTTCGAGGGGATCCTGGCGATGCTCGCCAACCGGTGGCGCAACGCCAAGAGCGGGATCCTCAGGCGGATGCTCGAGAAGCTGATGCGCGTCACCCCCTGCCACGAGTGTCAGGGGGCGCGGCTGTCGGCGCAGGCCCGCGCGGTACGGATCGCCACCGCCTCGAAGCGTGCCCGGGAAGCCTGCGGAAGCGAGCTCTCGCTCGACCGACTCTGCGCCCTGCCGATCTCCGACGCCCGCGAGTTCCTCTCCGACCTCGAACTCGACGGCACGCGCCGGGTCATCGCCGCCGAGCTGCTCAAGGAGATCCGCTCGAGGCTCGAGTTCCTCGACCGGGTGGGGCTCGGGTATCTCGCCCTCGACCGCCGCGCCCCCACCCTGTCCGGCGGCGAGAGCCAGCGGATCCGGCTGGCCGCGCAGATCGGCTCGGGGCTCTCGGGCGTGCTCTACGTCCTCGACGAGCCCTCCATCGGACTCCATCCGCGCGACAACACGCGGCTCCTGGGAGCGCTGGAGGCGCTGCGTGACAAGGGGAACACGGTGATCGTCGTCGAACACGACGAGGAGACGATCCGCGCCGCCGACTGGGTCGTCGACTTCGGGCCCGGGCCCGGGAAGCGCGGCGGCGAGGTCGTGGCCGCCGGCACGCCGGACGAGGTGGCGGCGACTCCCCGCAGCGTCACCGGCGCCTTCCTTTCCGGGCGCGACCGGATCGAGGTGCCGGCCGAGCGCCGCAAGCCGGGCCAGCGGCGTCTGCGTCTCGAGGGGGTCCGCCACAACAACCTCCACGGCGTCGACCTGGAGATCCCGCTGGGCCTCCTCGTCTGCGTCACGGGGGTTTCGGGAAGCGGCAAGAGCTCGCTCGTGGGGGACGTGCTGGAGCCGGCGCTGCGCGAGCGGCTGGGGAGCGAGGCCGCACGTCCCGGGGAGTTCGCGGCGCTGACCGGCACCGAGCACCTCGACAAGGTGATCGTCATCGACCAGTCGCCGATCGGCCGCACGCCGCGCAGCAACCCCGCCACCTACGTGAAGGTGTGGGACGACATCCGGGCACTGCTCACGATGCTCCCGGAGTCGAAGACGCGAGGCTGGAAGGCGGGCCGCTTCAGCTTCAACGTCCCCGGCGGCCGGTGCGAGGCCTGCGAGGGCAACGGCTCGGTGCGCCTCGACATGGACTTCCTCGCCGACGTGTGGGTCACCTGCGAGGCCTGCGGCGGCGCCCGGTTCTCCCGCGACACGCTCGAGGTGCGCTGGAAGGGGAAGCACGTGGCCGACCTCCTCGGCATGGAGATCGGCGACGCCCGCGCGCTCTTCGCCGATGCCCCCGACATCGAACGGAAGCTGGGAACACTGTGCGACGTCGGCCTCGACTACCTGCACCTCGGCCAGCCCTCGCCGACGCTCTCCGGCGGGGAGGCGCAGCGTGTCAAACTCTCGCGCGAACTGGCCAAGCGATCCACCGGCCGCACCCTCTACGTCCTCGACGAGCCGACGACCGGCCTCCACATGGCCGACGTGCGGCA
>CAWUOA010000002.1:0-34290 GCA_963923225.1 uncultured Planctomycetaceae bacterium | reverse complement strand
TCCAGGCGCTGGTGGCGATGCACGGCCGCAAGCCCGACGACGCGGCGCGGCGGGAACGGATCGAGGGGCTGATCCGCGGCCAGTACGAGAAGCTCGAGAAGTACGAGTCGGCCGAGGGGGGCTGGGGCTACTACGACTTCAAGCACGGCACCCAGCGGCCGGCGTCGTCGTCGACGAGCTTCGTCAACGCCATGGTCCTCGTCGCCTTCGCCGACGCCCGGGGGATCGGCGTGCCACCCCCCGAGAAGGTCACCGCCCGCGCCGTCGAGGCGACTCGTCTCCAGCAGCTCCCCGACTTCAGCTACCTCTACGGCAGCTACCTGCGCAACCAGCCGCGCCGCGGCATCAACCGTCCCGCCGGAAGCCTGGGGCGCAGTCAGGCGTGCAACCTGGCGATGCGGCTGTGGGGCGACGAGAAGATCACCGAGCAGGTCTTCGAGGACTGGCTCGACCGGCTCGTGACGCGCAACGGCTGGCTCGATCTCGGCCGCAAACGGCCGGTCCCGCACGAGTCGTTCTTTCAGGTGGCGGGCTACTTCTACTACTTCGGCCATTACTACGCCGCGCGGGTCATCGACCAGCTGCCGGCGGAGCGTCGCCCCTTCTACCAGGACCACCTCGCCCGGATCATCGTCGACGTCCAGGACGCCGACGGCTCCTGGTGGGACTACCCGCTCTACGACTACCACCAGCAGTACGGCACCGCCTACGCGATCATGACCCTGCACCGTTGCAGGCGGAAGCTGCCGTGAGCCGGCCGAACGCGGCCGCCCCCAGGCGGGCGATCGTCACCGGGGCCTCGAGCGGCCTGGGCCGCGCCCTCTGCCGGCGCCTCGCGCGCGACGGCTGGGAAATCGCCCTCTGCGACGTCGACGAGGCCGGCAGCCGGGAGACCCTCGACCTCGTCCGCGCGGCCGGCGGGGCGGGGCGCGTCGAGCCGCTCGACGTCACCGACGTGGCGGCGTGGGAATCGCTCCGCGCCCGGCTCGGGGCCGACTGGGAGCACCTCGACCTGCTCGTCAACAACGCCGGCGTGGCGGTGTCGGGGAACGTCGGCCGCTGCCCGCTCGACGACTGGCGCTGGATCGTCGAGGTGAACCTGTGGAGCGTGATCCACGGCTGCCACGTCTTCGTCGACTGGCTGGAGGCCAATCCCCGGGGCGCGCACGTGATCAACACCGCCTCGCTGGCGGCGATCGGGTCGTTTCCCGGGATGGCCGCGTACAACGTCACCAAGGCGGCGGTCGTCTCCTTCTCCGAGACGCTCCACTCCGAGTGGCGGAGCCGCGGCATCGGCGTGACCGTGCTCTGCCCGTCGTTCTTCCCCACCCGTCTCCTCGACAACGGACGCTTCGCGACCGCCGCCGACCTCCGCGTCGCCCGCGGGGAGTTCTCCCGCTCGACGCTCACCGCGGAGGCGGTGGCCGACGCGGCGGTGAAGGCGATGGCCGCCAAGCGGCTGTACGTGTTCCAGCCGGCGAAGGGGCGGCTGATCTGGTGGGTGAAGCGTCTTTCGCCGCGGCTCTTCTTCAGGCTCGTGGCGCTCGAGGTCGGGAGGCGGCTGGGGCCGCGCCGCTGAAGCCACGCGTCGCGACGCGCGGCTGCCAGCCGGCCTGGGTGGCCAACGCCTCGCCCAGGATCGCCGCCAGGAGCAGCGTCAGGAGCTCGCGGTGGAGGCCGCGCCAGGCGCGGGGCCGCGGGGCCCGCCAGACCGCGGCCAGGTCGTCGCGCTCCGCGCCGCCGGTGGCCCGGCTCACGGCACGCAAGTCGTCGCGGCGGCGCGGATCGAGCGTCCATTCCGGGTTCGTGCCGGCGTCGAGGGGGCCGGCGGAGAGGGCCACGTCACCGGTGGTGACCGCGGCGCGGACGTACTCCGCGTCGGCGATGTCGACCGAGGCGGAGAAGTGTCCCGGGGCCTGTTTCTCCCACGGCACCTCCGCCGCGGCGCCGGCACGCCCCCGGGCGATCGCCAAGCGGGGCGGCTCGGCGGCGACACGCTGGCTCCAGGCGTCGTCGTAGAGGAGGTCGAGGCGGAGCGCCGATCCCTCGACCGTGGTCCGCAGGCCGATCCCCTCCGGCATCCCCGAGCCGGCGAGCCAGCGGGCGAGCGTGCCGGCCAACGGAGCGTAGCCCTCCCACCCGCGGACACCCTCCGAGCCCGGGCCGCCGAGGGGAAGGGCGACCGACGCGGTGCGGCCGGCGCCGCGCTGCCAGAACGCCACCAGCGGCACCGGTTCCTCCTCGCCGGACGTGACCAGCGCCGTGGAGGCACCGGGACGGAGCTCGACGACGTTGTGGGCGTCGACCGTGCCGGGCCAGTCGAGCGGCGCGGCGGCCAGTTGCAGCCAGCCGGGTGTGGCGGCCACGGCCACCGGCTCCTCCACGAACGCCGAACGCGCGACCGTCGCGGTCTCCATCTGGAACAGCGCCGGCAGGTCGTCCGGGCGGTCGCTGAAGAAGATCCGTCCGCCGCCCCGCGCGGCGATGTCGCTGAGGAGGGCCGCGTCGCGGTCGCGCTCCGTGCCCAGCCCGATGACGCTCACCGTGCAGCCCCCCTGCTGCATCTCCTCCAGGAGTGCGACGTAGGCCCCGGGCTCCTCGGCGTCGGCGGCGTCGGCGAAGAGGATCACGTGGCGCTGCCCGACGGGATGGTCGCGGAGCATGCTCCAGGCCGACGCCAGGCCGGTGTAGCAGTAGATGCCCCCCCCACCGCTGGTCACGCCCCGTGCGGCCCGGGCGAGGCTCTCCCGGTTCGGTCCCACGGCGACGGGGGCGCTCGAGAGGGGATGCGCTTCGGAGTCGACCGGGATCACGACGACGAGATCCTGGTCGCCGAGGAGTTCGATCGACCGGGCCGCCCCCTCGTCCGCGAGCGCCATCTTCGTCACGTTCGAGCCGGGGGCGGTCATCGACATGCTACCGGAGCGGTCGAGGACGATCGCCATGGCGACGGCGAGCTTGCGGCGCTCCGCCTTGCTCTCGAGCGATACCGGGAGGAGCGGGTCGACGACCGAGCCCGCCCAGCCGCCGCCGGCGAAGGAGTGCCTCCCACCGATCATCGCCAGCCCGCCCCCCTGCGCGGTCACGAAGAACTCGAGCGCACGGATGAAGTCGACGGGGAAGCGGTGCGCGGGGATCCCGTCGAGGATCACGGCGCGGGCGCCGGCGAGCATGCCGACGTGGAGCGATCCGGGGTCGCTCGTCTCGACGACGTCGTGGCCCTGGGCACGCAGCGCCGCGGCCAGCGGGCTCGGATTCCAGGCGCTCGCCAGGAGAATCCGCGGCCCGCCGGCCACTTCGACCCACCGGCCCGCGGCGTCGTTTCCGGGGCGGGCGTCCCCCTCCGCGGCGACGCGCACTTCGTAGCGGTGGGCTCCCGGCGTGGCGGGGAGATCGGAAAAGCGCGGCCGGGCCTCCCCGTCGACGACGTCGGCGATTGACTTCCCCACCTGCTGCCCGTCGCGCCACACCTCCACCGGCACGCGGGCATCGACGGAGCCGCGGACGAGCGTCTCGAGGAGGACTCCCTCGCGCGGGCCGACGCGTCTGGGGGCCACGAGCGACGCCACCGAGAAGTCGTCCTCGCGGGGCAGGGGGGCGAGGCGGAGATCGAGGGGCACGTCCCGTGCGCGCAGCGTCTCGGCGAGGCCGTCGAGAGGCTCGGTGGAGAACCCGTCGGTGAGCGCCAGGATCCTCGTGGCCCGGTCGGAGCGGGCCTGCGCCAGCGCGTGGCGGGCGGCGCCGGCCAGACGCGTCGCCCCGCGTTTGCCGGAGAACTCTCCCCCTCCCGCTCCGGCGCGGAGGATGGCGCCGCGCGTCACGGACTCGTCGGCGAAGTCGACGACCAGAAGCCGGTCCGCGGGCCCGCGCGACTCCGCGAGGATCGCCTCCCATTCGCGCGCCCGCGTGCCGACCGTCTCCTCGGCGCTCTCGGAGCGGTCGACGAGGAGCCAGAGATCGAGCCCGTCCCCCTGCCGCCGCATCTCCGGGCCGGCCAGGAGGAGGACGACGAGTGCCATGCACGCGGCACGCGGTGGCCGCCACAGGCCGAGCGCCGGCCAGCGCCACGCCACCGCGGCGAGGATCGGCAGGAGAACGAGCCACTGGGGGGAGACCAGCCGCATCATGGCCTCGGCTCCGGGAGCGGGGACGGGGTGCCGATCGGGGAGGGATGCGGGAGCGTCGCGGCGGGCCGGGCCTGGAGCCACCACGCCGTCGCCAGCGCCCCCGCGAGCAGCGCCAGCCAACCCGGCAGGAACGGATCGGCGACCGAGCGGCGCAGCGCCCCCTCGCGACGCATCGCGCCGATCCCGTCGACGCTTCCGGCGGCGGCGAAATCCCCTTCACGCGGATCGAGGAGTGACGCGGCGCCCGAGAGGAGCGGGGCCCCCCCGCCGTCCCGGACCTCGAAGAACGACGCTCCGCGTGGCGCGCGCCCCTGGAAAGGCTCCTCCGCGGCGTCGTCGGCGCCGGGCGGCGGCGCGGCCGGCGACACCGCCATCGTGGCCGCGCGCTCGGACAGGGGGATCGACTGCTCGGTCTGGAAGGTGTCGGCCCACGGCCGGTCGATGGTCCGCCGGACGCGTTCGGCGAACCGGTCGAGGAGGACGACCAGCGCCGGGAGGCGCGCTGCGTTCGAGGTTTCGAGATCGAAGGCCAGCAGGAGCGACTCCCGCGGGGCGTCGTCCGGGAGGATCGTGGTGCGGAGGACGACCAGCGGCATCCGCCCCTTCCACACGAGCACCTCGTCGCCGGCCCCGGTCGGAATCTCGACGGGTGACGCCGAGAGGAGGCCGCCCCAGGCGAGATCACGGACGAGCGGATGGTCGGTGGCGGCGATCGGAGCGGAGTCGAGCGGTGCCTCCGCGCTCCCCTCCGTGGCGAGGGCCGGGAGGAGAACGGCGTGACGAGCGACGTCGTCGCCGAGACGACCCACCACGAGATCGGCGTCGGCGGGATCGCCGATCACGGTCACCGCGTCCGCGGCGGCGAGCATCGCCGCGACGCGCGGTTCCCCCCCTTCGCGTGGCGCCACGCGCACGTCCCGCGGAACGGGCCGCTCGATCGGCGCCACGTCGTCGGCCGTGAAGCGGTCGGGGTCGAGGGCGAGGAGGAGGCGGTCGGCGCCCGCGGGCCAGGGGCCCGAGAGGGCGCGCGTCTCCCCCGGCGCGAGGTTCAGGGCCAGCGGCTCGCCGACGCGCTCCCCCGGGACCCCGCCCATCGCACCGCGGAAGAGCGACAGGCTCCGGGTGGCGGCCGAGGGGCCGTGGTTCTTCACGAGGGCCCGCCAGCGCCGCACCGGCGACGCCCGGGGCGCCGAGTCGGAGCCGTCCGCGGTCTCCTCCGCCGTCGAATCGGCTCCGGTGAAGCCGACGTTCCCGATCGGCGTCGCCACGGAGAACAACGCCACTCCCGGCGGCACCTCCACCGGACGATCGGTGACGAGGATCGCTCCGCCGCGTTCGGGCGGAGCGAGGGACAGCGCCAGGGCCAGCGCCGGGCCGGGGTCGTGCGTGCCCTGCGTCGGTCGCCAGCGCTCGAGGGCGGCGAGGAGGCCGTCGAGCCGGTCGCCGGCATGGAGCGACCCCCGGCGCGGGCCGGTCTCGACGAGATGCCAGTCGGTGCGCCCCGCCGAGGTGGCGAGCGTCCTCAACGCCGCCGCGAGGGCCCGTTTCGTCTCCCCGAGGAACGCCTCCATCGAGATCGAGCCGTCGAGGAGCACCACGACGGTCTGGCGGGACTCCTTGCGGATCCAGCGCGGCTCGACGAGGAGCCAGGTCGCGGCCAGGAGGGCGGCGAGTTGGAGCCAGAAGGGCAGGCTGCCGCGGAAGCGCTCGAGCCGTCTGCCGCCGACGGGGCGGGGGGCGGCGTGCTCGAGGAGGAAGAGGGTGCTCGCGCGCACGCTCCGCGAGCGCTGCCGCAGGCAGTGGATCGCGATCAGGAGCGGCACCGCGGCGAGCGCGGCGAGGCCCCACGGATTGGCGAGAACGATTCCCAAGGCATCCACGCTCCCGTCGCGGGCGTCACCACGGCTCCAGGACGCCGGCCGGCAGCGCCTCGCCGCGCAGGGCGTCGAGGAACGGCCCCTCGGCGGCGACCATCGCCATGCCGATCCCGCGTCGCGCGGCGGACTCCCGCCAGGCTCCGACATGACGCTGCCATGCGGCCCGGTACCGTGCCATGATCGTCTCGTCGACGAGCGAGAACCGCCGCGCGCCGGTCTCGCAATCCTCGAATTCGACGTTGCCCGACCAGTCCGGGTCACGTTCCTCCGCGGCCGACGGGGCGAGGATCACGGCCCGGCCGTTGCCGGCCGCCAGCGCCGAGGTCGCCCCGTCGGGAGGGGCCGGGTCGAGCAGGTCGGAGACGAGGATCCGCAGCGATCCGGGCCGGGGATCGGCACGCGACAGATCGGCGGCCAGCGGCGCGGGCGCCCGGGGGGGAGCGGGCACCGCCGGCCAGTCGTGGGCGAGCGCCCGCTCCGGGGCGATGGCTTCCGGCGCCGTGCCCCGCTCGCGGCCGAGACGGAGGATGCGGAGGCGGGCCCCCGATCGGCGGGCGGCCTCGATGGCGAAGTAGGCCAGTTCCCACACGCGCCGGGCCTTGGCGGGAAAGAGGAACATGGAGGGGGAGTGGTCGAGGAGGATGTCGATGCACGGGGACACCTCCTCGCGCCATTGCTTGAGGACGTACTCTCCGCCCCGCGCGGTGGCGAGCCAGTTGATGTGGCGCGGGTCGTCGCCGGGGACGTAGCGTCGCTGGTCGTGGAACTCGAGGGAGCTCCCGCTCCCGCGGCCGGACAACGGACCGGCGGAGCCCGCGAAACGCTCGCGGCGCAGCGGGAGGGCGAGGACGTCGGCCGCGCCGCGGGCCGAGGCGTGGATCTCCGCGTGGTTCATGGCGCGGCCCGCGGAGGGAGGGACGCGTCGCGCCGGCCCGAAGCGGCCGCGAGTCTGCCGGAGAGGGCGCGCATCTCGTACAGCCAGAGGGGAACCAGGGGCACGAGGCAGACCGCCGTCGTGCACAGCGCCGGAATCGCGGAGACTTCATCGGCGCCCATGCCCGCGCCGTATCGCGCGATGAACGCCGGAAGGGGGAGCAACACCGGAAACCGCCGCGACAGGGAGTTCATGGCCAGCCAGGCACCACCCAGCGCGTACAGCGCGATCGACGCGGCGTGCACCAGGAGGATCGCGGCCCATCGCTGGCGCCCTGCCGGGAAGAGCGCCAACAACGGAAGGGGGAGGAGGAGCGCGGCCAGCCCGACGGCGGTTTCCCCGAGCCGGCCGGTGGCGGAGCCGAGCAGGAGCCAGGGCGCCGTGGCGACCAGGAGGAACGGCACGGCGGTGGCCCAGCCGGGGGTGAACAGGGCCGCGGCGAGGTGTCCCGGGAGCCGGGCCCGCGCGAACGGCGCGTGGAGCGCGATGACCGGCGAGGCGTTGGTGGTGAACTCGACGGTGGCCACGACGACGACCAGCGTCGCCGCCGCCGTCGCCAGCAGGGAATCGATCCCGGGGCCGAGCGCGGGGCCCACCCCCAGCGCCAGCGCCACGGCGACGAGCACCAGCAAACGGATCCGGCCGGCGTGGTTCTCGGCGGCGGGGGCGACGGCGGCGGCGGAGTACTCCAGGAGCACGGCCGTGAGCAGCGCCGCCGCGACCGCCGCGACTCCGACCAACGTGCCGCTCGGGGTGAGGGTGAGGCTGAACCCTCCGGCCGTTCCCACCGCGAAGCCCACGGCGGCGTAGCCCAGGATCAGGAACAGTCCCCCACGCAGGATCGAAGACTGTTTCGCCATGGCCACCGACCCCGCGGTCGTCACCGACGCCGCCATCAGCACCCCTGCCAGCGCCATCAGGTCGGCGATCACGTCGAGGCCCCCGAAGAAGTACTGGAGGACGACGTACGGGAGGACCGACACCGTCACCAGCCCCACCTGGGCCATCGTGCCGAGCCACTTGCCGAGTACGATCTGCGTCGACGAGAGGCGCGTGAGTCGCAGCAGGTCGAGCGCCGTCCCCTGTCGTTCGGCGGCCATGGAGCCGGCCGCCCGGCCGGGGACCACGAGCATGGCCGCGACGCCGAACAACGCCCAGAAGATGCCGCGGTAGAAGCCGTGGACGTCGGTGGGGGAATCGCGATCGGCCACGAAGGTCAGCACCCACAGCGTCATCAGGACGAACATCCCCGCGTGGAGGAGGATGAAGGTCCAGGCGAAGGCCCCCGACTGCACCCCCTGGCGCAGCTCCTTGACGAGCATCGGGTTCATCCAGGAGGGGAAGTCGTCCGCATCGCGGGCGGGCGCGGCGGGGGCCGCGGGTGTCGCGTGGCTCATCGGTTCCGCCCCACCATGTCGACGAAGGCCTCCTCCAGGAGCCGCCCTTCGCGGCGGAACTCCGTCACCTCGATGCCCCCTTCCACCAGGCGCCGCAGTGCCAGCGCGACCGCGGCCGGGTCGCCGCCTGGCACCTCGACCTTCGCACCGTCGCGCCGTTTCTCGAGCAGCCGCCAGCCGGGCCGCTCCGCCGCCCATGCATGGAGCGGGGCCGGATCGCCGGCGACCGAGACCACGACGGTGGAGACGGCGTCGGCCGATCCGGGCGATCCGGCCGTCGGCACGCCGTGCCGCAGCTCGTCGGCGTGGCCCTGGAAGACGAGACTCCCCGAGTCGATGAACACGAGCTCGTCGCACATCTCGCCGAGCTCGCTGAGGATGTGGCTCGACACGAGAATCGTCTTGCCACGGCCGGCGAGCAGGCGGACCAGGTTCTTGAACTCCAGGCGGGCCTTGGGGTCGAGGCCGGCGGCCGGCTCGTCGAGGATCAGCAGCCCGGGATCGGGGACGAGCATCCGCCCGAAGCAGAGCCGCTGCGCCATGCCCTTGGAGAGCTTCGCCATCTGCCGGTCGGCGAGCGGACCGAGATCGGCGAAGTCGATCACCTCCTCCACCCGGGCCCGGCGGCGGGCCCCGCCCAGCCCGTAGGCACGCGCGAAGAAGTCGAGGTACTCGAGAACGGTCATCGTGTCGTACGTGCCGAGGCTGTCGGGCATCCAGCCGACGATGCGGCGCACCGCGGAGGGCTCCTCGACGACGTCGTGGCCGTCGACTCGGACCCGACCGGAGGTCGGCTCGTCGAGCGTGGCGATGATCCGCATCGTGGTCGTCTTGCCGGCGCCGTTGGCGCCGATGAAGCCGACGACGGCGCCGTGGGGGACTTTGAAGGAGAGATCGCGCACGGCGTGGACCGGGCCGAACCACCGGTGGAGGCCACTGACCTCGATCATCGGACAGGATCCGCTCACGGCTGGTCCCTCCGTCCCACCGGGATGACGAACCAGGCGCGGTCGTCGCGCCAGCGGATGGCGCCGTGCGTGGCGATGGCGAGGCGTGCGGGGGACGCCGCCTCCGCCCAGGCGAGGCCGGGGGCGTCGCGGAGCCGGGCGACGGCCACGGCGACGGCGCCGGTCTGATCCGGGGCGAGCGTCGCGAGCATCGAGTTGAGCTCGTCCTCCGTGGCCGGTTCGAGCGCCGTCGTTCGGCCGGCCTCGGTCTGGCCGCCCCGCCACAGCCTGCCGCGCTCGTCGCGCACGATCACCCGGTCGATCGCGGCGTCGATGCTCGACTCGATCGCCGGCGATTCCCCGCCGCTCCAATCCAGTCGGCCGCGGTGGGGGCGGATCGCGGCCAGCGAGAAGGCCTGGTCGGAACGGCTGCGGAACCAGTCGCCACGCCTCTGGCCGGGGGCGTCGGTGAACCGCCGTCCTTCGACGACGCCCTTCGTGGAAGAGAGACCGCCGGCGATGGTCGGCTCCGGCCGCATCCGGCTCCGCTCCCGGACGGGGAACGATCCGCCGAAGAGCACGCCGGTGCGAGAGAACTGCTCCTGCAGCACACCCGCGCTCGAGCGGGCCGGGTCGATGAGGCACAGCGTGCGCCGCACGCCCGCCCCGCCCACTCCGTCGCCGAGGAGCATGATGGCGGTGAGGACCGCGGCGGCGGCGAGCGACAGCAGGGGCGTCGTCCAGAAGACCCGTGCCGGTCTCCCTCCGCGGGCCGCGAGGATGACGTTCGCCGGGCCTGCCGCGAGCGCGAAGAGCACCAGGAACGCGAGGATCGCGTTGAGGGGAAACGTGCGCGCCGAGAAGCCTCCCGCCGCCGCGAGAGCGTCCGGCAGCCAGGGATGGAGCGGCCGCGGATCCCGCCAGCCGTCGCCGCCATCAACGAACCACCCCTGTGAGACGACGTGTCTCAAAGAGACGTCGTCGAGGGGTATGGGAATCACCTCGCCGGCGCCGACGCGTCGGACGTCGTCGGCACCCGGCTCCGGCAGACCGATCCGGTCCAGCCGGGCGGGATCGAGATCCTCGGCGACGACGCGCAGCACCCCGCCGAGCGCCAGCCACTGGAACATCGCCTGCCGCGTCACGGCCGGCAGCCGTTCCCATTCATCGTCTGAGATCACCACCTCCCGCAGCGCCGACCAGCCGCGCCAGTCCTCCGGCGCCGCCGCGAGGTCGATCGTGTCCAGGGTCGATAGACGCGGCGCGTCGCCGTCGCCGATGGCGGACGCGAGCCGCTCGAGCGCCGTCGCCGTCGCCGCCATCCGCGGAATCCCGGACGAGGGAGCACCGGGAGCCGCCGACACGTACGTCTCGCCCACGGAAAGCTCGACGACGTGGCGGGATCCGCCGCCCGAATGGGCCGCGCGGAGGCTGCCGACGAACGCGCCGGAGATCGATCCCAACCGACCGCCGGCGCTGGGCATCGCCTCGACGTGGACCGTCTCCGTCGTCGTCGAGCCGGCAGGCGCCGCGATCACGACCGACGGCAGGACGGCCGTGACGGTACCGGCTCTCGGCTCGACCGCCACCGTCACGTCGTGGTCGCTGCCGTTGACGATGCGGATCGTGACCGGGACCGCTCCGCGGTCGCCGTCGGACGCGATGTCCGCCAGACCGAGCCAGCCGGTGGCCTCGATCGACAGACGCGACTCGCGGTCGGTGAAGACGACGACCGACTCGGTCATCGACGGGGCCTTGGGCGCCGCCCACGCCGCCGCCGGCGCGGCGCAACGGGCCGCCGCCAGCACGAAAAGCGCGGCGATCGCGCGGCGGCACGGCGGTCCGATCATGCGCGCCCCCGGACCTTCGCGGCGGCCAGCGTCGAGGGGAGCTCCTTGTCGTGCGCCGGCACGGCCTCGAGGAGGCGGGCGACGATGCGGTCGGGGGTGAGCCCCTCGAGCCGTGCTCCGTAGTCGAGAAGGACGCGGTGCCTGAGGACCGGCAGGGCGGCCGCGCGGACGTCGTCGTAGCCGGCGTTGATGCGCCCCTGGCACAGCGCCCGGGCGCGGGCGGCCGCCGCCAGCGCCAGTGCGGCGCGGGGGCTCGCCCCGAAGCGGAGTCCGGCGCCGGTGGGCGTGCCGGGGGTCGTGGCCGCCACGAGCCGGGCGACGTAGGCCGCCACCGGCTGCGGGAGGAACACGCGCCGGACCTGTTCCTGGAGGCGCTCGAGCGCCGCGGCATCCATCACCCGGGGCACGTCGGGGGGCAGGCCGATCTCCCGCTCCAGGACGATTCGCTCGAGCGTCGCCTCGTCGGCGGGGGGAACGTCGATCTTGAAGAGGAACCGGTCGAGCTGCGCCTCGGGGAGCGGATAGGTGCCCTCGAGCTCGATCGGGTTCTGCGTGGCGAGGACGACGAACGGTCGGGGGAGGGCGTGCGTCTGCCCCATCACCGTCACGCTCCGCTCCTGCATCGCCTCGAGGAGCGCCGACTGGGTCTTCGGCGAGGCCCGATTGATCTCGTCCGCCAGGAGGAGGTTGGCGAACACCGGACCGGGCTGGAAGCGGAACGTGCGCCGGCCATCGGTCTCCTCGAGGACCGGATTCCCGGTCACGTCGCCGGGGAGGAGGTCGGGGGTGAACTGCACCCGCTTGCTCGTCAGGTCGAGCGCGCGTGACAGACCCTTCACGAGCTCCGTCTTGCCGAGGCCCGGGAGCCCCTCGAGAAGCACGTGGCCGCGGGCGAGGATCCCGGTGACGACGGTCTCCACCATCCGGTCCTGCCCGAAGAGCACCGTTCGCAGCGTCTCGGTGAGCCGGCCGATCGCGCCGGCGGCGAGCCGGGCCTCGTCGTCGTCGAGCGCGGGGAGCCGGGGCGCGCCCGGTGTCTGGTGCCGTTCGCCCGAGCCGGTCGTCATGAGGGGATCCCCCGATCGCGTTTTGCGAGTCTTTCCAGGCCGGTCGTCGGCCGGGTCACTCTTTGAAGTAGCGGCGGAGGGTGGCCCGTTCGCGCGGCGCGAGGTCGTCGACCCGCACGGCACCCCCCCCGTCTCCATCCACCGCGGTGCCGCCATCGACCGGGCCGGCCCATTCCTCGTTCACCGGCTCGTCGCCGTCGACCACTTCCAGAAGCTCACCGGCCGCACCGCGCTCCACGTCGAGCGGCGCGGTCACCCGCTCGCTCCGCCGGGTGCCGAGCTCGCCTTCCGCGCCGAGCGTCATCGGCGCGGTACCGGGCCCGCGGGTGACGTCCCCGCGGCCGCCGTCCCGCCCTCCTCGGCTTCCACATTTCGCACAGGGCTTGCCGCTTTTGCACTCGGCCCCGCATTCGGGGCAGGGCTCTCCGGGGGTGAAGGCTCCGAGGTCGAAGGCTCCGGCCCGTTGGAGCGCCTGGCGAAGAGCCGAGCGGTTGGCGGCGAGCGCCTCGGCCAGCCGCGCGAGTCGCTCGGGCGAGAGCTCGGCGATGCCCTCCGGGCCGCTCGTCGCGAGTGCCGCCGCGGTGGCCTCGGAGGGGCGCAGGCCCCCGGACGCGAGACGGGAAGCGGCCCCGGCCAGACGGCGCGCGGCGGCGTCCCGCGCCTCCCCGCGTTTTCCGCCGGCGAGGGCCTCGGCGGCACTGCCCGCCTCGGCCAGATCGCGGGCGAGCGCCGCGATGTCGGCCGCCGTCTGCTCTCGGAGATGGGCCGCCGCCTCGAGCCCGGAATGCTCGTACCAGCGGTCGCGGGGCCTGGCGAGGAGCTCGGCGACACGGTCGGAAAGATCGGCGGCGGCATCCTCGTCGACGGCCTTCGCCTCGCGCATCTCCTCGACCCACCGCGACACCGCTTCGGCGTCCGGCGGGGGGCGATCCGGCAGGGACCGGGCGGCGTCCGCGTCGGTGACGGGCACCAGCGCTCCCGCGGCGAGCATGGCGGCGGCGAGGGAGGCGTGGAGGAGCGGACGGCCCGCGCGGATCCGCACCGGCCAGGAGAGGTCCGTGCCGGCGGCGATCGGCGGCCACTCCCCCACGCCCGCCTCCGCCGCGGAGAGACGGGCATCGAGGCCCAGCCGATCCTCGAGGAGCACGCGCGCCGATTCGATCGACTCGAAACGCCGCCGGGCCGACATCCAGGAGACGATCGCGGCGATCAGGGCCGCCAGCGCGATCCCCGCCCACGCGGCGGGGAGCAGATCGACGCGGCGCGTGCGCACCCAGAGGAGGGAGAAGGCTCCGACGATGCCGAGGAGGAAGACCGGCACCAGGAAATGGTCGAGCCACCAGGCGGAGTTGATCTCCAGCGCGAGCATCCGCGTCCGCCACCGCCAGTGCGCCGCCCGATGGTCGCCCCGTGCGGCCGGTCGCTCGGTCCGGCTCGGCATGGCTGGGCTCCGTGATGGCTGGGGCGGCATCCCCGTTCGGGGGGATTGTACGCCGTGAGGACCGCGGAGGCCACCCGCCGGAGGCCGTTCATCCGGAAAAGACGGCCAGCCGGGAGCCGTCTCCCAGGCCCGCGGCGGCGGCGCGGGCGGAAAGCTCGTCGAGGGCCCGTCTGCCGACCTCGCCGAGATCGATCGTCCAGTCGTTCACGTACAGTTCGACGTGCTGCATGAGCACCCGGTCGTCGAACTCCTGCGCGTGGCGGCGCATCGTGGGCAGGGTCCGCGCGGGGTGGGCGAGCGCCCAGGCGATCGAGTCGCGGATCACCTCCTCTACGGCATGGAGGGTGTCGGCGGGGAGCCGAGCGTCGGCGACGATCCCCCCCAGCGGCAGCGGGCTCGAGGTCTCGTTCTCCCAGCGGAGCCCGAGATCCTCCACGAGCACGAGCCCCTGCTGGCCCCAGGTGAATCGCCCCTCGTGGATGCAGACGCCGAAGTCGGCCGAGCGCTCGCGGAGCCTGGGCATGATCGCCGAGAAGACCGTCTGCTCGACGCGCGTCGTGCCGGGATGGAAGAGGGAGAAGAGCAGGGCCGCGGTGGTCAGCCGCCCGGGGCAGAGCGTGAGCTGGCCGGAATCGCGCGGGGTCGTGTCCGGCTCGGCCGCCAGGAGCAGCGGGCCGACGCCGAACCCGAGGGCCGAGCCCGAGGGGAGGACGACGACGCGCTCGGCCACGGTCAGCGCCGCGTGAAAGCTCGCCTTGCAGACGTCGGCGGCGCCTGCGAGGAGTCGGCCGTTGAGCTCGTCGATGTCGAGCAGCTCGACCCGGAAGTCGAGTCCGCGCCAATCGACCTCGCGGGCGAGGATCGCATGGAAGGCGAAGGTGTCGTTGGGGCAGGTGGAGATGGCCAGGCGGATCGGTCGCGTCATCGGACCCCCTCCACGATGCGGACGAGGAGATCGGCCGCGGAGGCGAGGGCGTCGTGCGTCCGCCAGCGGGCGTGGTCGCGGTCCCCCGCGTCGTTGGAGATGCCGCGGAGGATCGTCAGCGGCACCTCGGTGAGCCGGCAGGCGACGGCCACGCCGAAGCCCTCCATCTCCTCGCAGACCGCCTCGGGAAACGTCGCCCGCCGCAGCGCGGCCTCGGCGGGATCGGCACTCGCGGCGGCGACGGAGAGCGCGAGCGGAACGCGGAGGAGCCGGTGGCCGCGGGGAACGGAGCAGGCGAGGTCGTCTCCGATGGCGACGCGGGGATCGGCCGGGTCGCCCGGCCACTGCGGCCAGCCGAGCCGCGCCGCGGGCACGAAGGCCGCGCCCGATCCCACGCCGATGCCGTGGCAGGCGACGCGTTCGACGATCGCGGCCCCGCCGAGCGCGATCGAGTCCCCGTACCGCCCGGCGATCCCCGCGAGGATCACCCGCTCGGGACGCAGCGCCGCGACGAGGCCCGCGGCCCGCGCGGCGGCGGCGACGAGGCCGAAGCCGCAGAGCTCCATGCGGGCGTCGTCGGGGAGGCGGCCGTCGAGCCGCGCGGCGAGGGCCCGCCGCTCCATGTCGGTGGGCACGAGGATCAGCTGGCGGATCATGACGGTGAAGCCGGGGCGAGTCGGGATGCCGAGACAGTGTAGGCGGGCCGATCGGGCGACGGCTGCATCAGTCCTCGGGTTTCTCCCCCTCGGGGGCCATCTTCACGACGCGCGGCTCGAAGCGGCCGAGGGTCTCCACGAGCTCCGCTTGCGCCGCCATCACGCCGTGAATGTCCTTGTAGGCGTGCGGCACCTCGTCGATGCCGGCGCTGAGCAGCCGGACGTCGCGGTGCTCGAGATAGTCGCGGACCTGCGCCCAGCGGTAGGTCTCCCGGGCCTGCGTGCGGCTCATCCGCCGGCCGGCGCCATGGCTCGCGGAATGGAGCGCGGCGGCCACGCCGCGGCCGCGGACGACGAAGCCGGGGGTGGCCATCGACCCGGGGATGATCCCCAGCGCCCCGGCCCCGGCCGGCGTCGCCCCCTTGCGGTGGACGATCACGCGCCGGGCGACCCCGCCGACGTCGTGCGTCTCCTCCCAGGCGAAGTTGTGGTGGTTCTCGATCGAGAGGATCGACTCCAGTCCCAGCGCCGCGGCCACGTGGCGGTGGATGACGGCGTGGTTCGCGGCGGCGTACTTTCCCATGAGCTCCATCGCCGCCCAGTACTCGCGCCCCTCCTCGTCGTCGAGCGACAGCCAGGCGAGTCGGGACAGCGCCGGCGGGAGATCGCCGTGCCGGCGCATCGCCAGCTTCGAGTAGTGGGCGCAGACGGCGGCGCCGGTGCCGCGCGAGCCCGAGTGGGAGAGGAGGGCGAGGAAGGTGCCGGCGCCGGCCAGACCGAGGGCCCCGGCCTGCGCCGCGTCGACGTGAAGCGTGCCGAACTCCACGAAATGATTGCCGCTGCCGCTGGTGCCCAGCTGCGCGCGGGCCCGGTCGAGGCTCCCCCGCGTCACCGGCGAGACGCTCCAGTCGTCGTCGAGGACGTCGTGATGGCGGTGGCGGGCACGGCGGGGGTCGCCGGGGGCGCCGAAGGCGGCCGCGATCCCGAAGCGGGTCTCGTTCTCGAGCGCGTCGGCGAGCTTGTCCGGTCGCGACGAGACCCACTCGGCCGGGGCGTCGAACACCGAGAGCTTCATCCGGCAGGCGATGTCGACGCCGACGGCATAGGGGATCACCGCGTTCTCCGCGGCCAGCACGCCGCCGATCGGCAGACCGTAGCCGACGTGGGCATCGGGCATGAGCGCCCCGGCCACGGCGACGGGGAGCCGCATCGCCTGACGCATCTGCTCGAGCGCGTTCTCCTCGATCTCGTCGCCCCACCGCGCCCAGGGGGCGGGCTCGCGCGGTTCGCTCGCCTCCGACGGTCCGTCGGCCGCCGGGGCGGCCATCGCACGCGCCAGGCGGCCGAACGCCGGGTGGGCCAGATGGGCGGCGGGATCGGCGAGGACCGCCTCGAGCTCGGGCCGCACACGATTCCGCTCGATCCCCGCGGCCCGTGCCTCGGCGACGAGTTGCTTGGCCAGTCGTACATGCGCGGCGGGAACGCCGATCGCTTCGAGGGCGCGGGTGTTCATCGGGGATGGGGCCCGGGGGGGAGACGATCGGCCGGAGGGAGGACGGCGAGTCGGGCGGCGGTCTGGCGCGCCGCGGATTCGAGGAGCTCGCGTTCGTCGCGCGAGAGGGATCTCGGCGGATCGGCGTCGATGACGAGCACGCCCCGCGTCCGGCCCGCCTCGCGGAGCGGCAGACAGAAGACGCCCGAGCCGGGGAGGGTCTCGGTGCCACGGCCGGCGGGCTGGCCGAAGGCGTGGCTCCACAGCACGACGCCCGAGCCGGCCGCGGCGTGGGGAAGGGAACCCGTACGGGCGGCGGCGCGCAGCTCCCCCGACGGCTCGGCGAGCATCACCTCGGCCCCCGCGGCGACGACCTCGGAGGCCGTCTCGGCAAGTGCCTTCGCGGCCTCGTCGACGTCGACCGCCGTCGCCAGGCGGCGCGAGAGCTCGAGGAGCCGGCGCACGCGCCGTTCGGAGGCGAGCGCCCCCTCGCGCTGCGCCCGCGTCCGGACGATCAACTCGGCGACGACGATGCCCACCGAGAGGAGGAGGACGAGCGACACGACCTTCTTGGTGTCGGCGATCGCCAGGTTGAACTCCGGGTGGAGGAAGAGCAGGTCGATCCCCAG
Organism: uncultured Planctomycetaceae bacterium; assembly: GCA_963923225.1. Lineage (GTDB taxonomy): Bacteria > Planctomycetota > Planctomycetia > Pirellulales > UBA1268 > QWOP01. The sequence continues at coordinate 16,948 of CAWUOA010000002.1, read as the reverse complement.
GGCCGAAAGCAGGACCGCGAGGATTCCCGCGGCGCGTCCGAAGCGGAGCGACGCCGACACCACGATCAACAGCGCCAACAGCGCCATGTCGTGGTCGTCGACCCAGGGCCTCAGCCACCGGCCGACGGCGAGCGCCGCCCCGACGGAGATCGCCACGGCGCCAGCGATCGCCGGCCCGAGCGCCAGCGGCGCCGCCGCGCCGACGGGCTGCGCGACGCCGTCGTCGGTCCGTTCGGGCTCCCCCGCCACGACGACGTCCACCGGCCCGCCTTCGCGCACCAGGCGGTCGAGGACGTTCTCGCGGAACGGCTCGGGCCATCCCGTGCGCCCGGGCCGGCCGACGACGATCCGCGTGGCGTCGATGCGGCGGGCCTCGTCGAGGAGCGCCGCGGCGACCGACGCCCCCACGACCCGCTCCACCCGGGCGCCCATCGACTCGGCGAGGCGGAGGTTCGCCTCCAGCCGTGCCGCCGTGGTCTCCAGCGGCGGCCGGGCGAACGGCCGCCGGACGTGCACCGCCACCCAGTCCGCCCGCAGGCCCGCCGCGATCCGCGCGGCGTCGCGGATGGCGCGCGCCGATCCGAACCCCTCCCCCACGCCGACGACGATCCGCTCGGTGGTGCCCGGATTGGGGCGGGCTCCGCCACGCCGCGTCTCCTCGGCGTCGGCGCCGACGCGCCGGGCGACGCGGAGCAGCGCGAGCTCGCGCAGGTGGAGGAGGTTGGACCGCTTGAAGAAGCGGTCGACGGCCCGGCTGGCGACGTCCGGAAGATAGATCTTCCCGTCGCGGAGGCGCTCCAGCAGCACCTCGGGGGGGACGTCGACGAGCTCGATCTCGTCGGCCCTGTCGAGCACCGTGTCGGGGACGGTCTCCCGGACACGGATCCCGGTCGCCCGCTCGACGAGGTCGACGACGCTCTCCACGTGCTGGACGTTGAGCGTGGTGAAGACGTCGATCCCGGAGTCGAGCAGGTCGAAGACGTCCTGCCAGCGCTTCCCGTGGCGCAGCCCGGGGGCGTTGGTGTGGGCGAGCTCGTCGACCAGCACCAGCGCCGGCCGCCTGGCGACCGCCCCGTCGAGGTCGAACTCGTGGAGCACGTGGCCACGGTAGGGGACCTCGAGCCGGGGCAGTGTTTCGATGCCTTCGAGGAGCCGCGCCGTCTCCGCGCGGCCGTGGGTCTCGACGATCCCCGCCACGACGTCGATCCCGTCGGCGCGCAGCCGCCCCGCGGCCTCGAGCATGGAGTAGGTCTTGCCGACGCCGGGCGAGAAGCCGAAGAAGATGCGGAGCCTCCCGCGGCGTGCGGCCCGCTCCTGCTTCGTGATCTCCGCCAGGAGGGCGTCGGGGTCGGGGCGGTCCGGATCGCGGGTCATGGAACACCGTCGGCGGTCGTCGGGCGGCTCGACGCGGGGAGCCGGGCGAGGCGTTCGTTGAGCTCGGCGACGTCGATCCGCGGGTGGCCGAAGAGCCCGAGCGAACGCGGCTCGACCGACCGCTCCACGAGGTCGCGCACCTCCGCTTCCGGCAAGCCCCTCGCAGCCGCCACGCGCGGCACCTGCAGACGCACCGCCGCGGGGGAGAGGTGGGGATCGAGGCCGCTGGCGCTGGCGGTGACCAGATCGACGGGCACCGGACCGGTGTGGGACGGATTCTCCGCGCGCACCGCCTCCACGCGGCCCGCCACGGCGGCGGCGAGGGCGGGGTTGGTCGGCCCCAGATTGCTCCCCCCCGAGACGCCTCCGGCCGCGGGATCCGGCCGGCCGTGGAACCACTCCGGGCCCGTGCGGCCGGCGCCGGGGGTGGCGATCGCGGGCGATTCGCGGGGGAGCAGTGCCGCGATCGCCGCCACGCCCGCGGCGTAGAGCGTGGAAAGCCCCGTGAACGCGGCGAGGAGGAGGATCGCGGCACGCGCGTCCGCGCCGAGGGAGCCGGGCCGGCCGGAGGGGAGATCCATCAGGGCACCCCGAGTGCGGCGAGGAGGAGGTCGAGCGCCTTGATGCAGGGGAAGGGAAGGAGGAGGCCTCCGAGGCCCCAGACCAGGAGGTTGGCGCGGAGCAATTCCGCCGCGGGCCTGGGCCGGTAGGCGACCCCCTTCATGGCCATCGGCACGAGCCCCACGATCACCAGCGCGTTGAAGGCCACCGCCGCGAGCACGGCGCTCGAGGGAGAGTGGAGGCGGAGGAGATCGAGGCGGCCGAGCCAGGGATAGATCCCGCCGAAGGCCGCCGGAAGGATCACGAAATACTTGGCGATGTCGTTGGCGAGGCTGAAGGTGGTGAGGCTGCCGCGTGTCATGAGGAGCTGCTTGCCGACGTGGACGATCTCCAGCAGCTTGGTCGGGTCGCTGTCGAGGTCGACCATGTTGCCCGCTTCCTTCGCCGCCTGCGTGCCGGAGTTCATCGCCACGGCGACGTCGGCCTGGGCCAGCGCCGGGGCGTCGTTGGTGCCGTCGCCGGTCATCGCCACCAGATGGCCCTCTTCCTGGTAACGGCGGATCGTGGCGAGCTTGGCCTCGGGCGTGGCCTCGGCGAGGTAGTCGTCCACCCCGGCCTCCGCGGCGATCGCCGCGGCGGTGAGCGGGTTGTCGCCCGTGATCATCACGGTGCGGATCCCCATCGCGCGCAAATCCCGGAATCGTTCCGCGATTCCCCCCTTGACGATGTCCTTGAGCTCGACGACGCCGAGAACCCGCGTGCCGTCGGCGACCACCAGGGGCGTCGACCCTGCCTTGGCGACGGTGTCGCAGATCGCCGACACGTCGGCGGGAACCGTTCCCCCCGCCTGCTCGACGTGGCGGACGACCGCGTCCCGGGCCCCCTTGCGGATCCGCCGTCCGTCGAGGTCGACGCCGCTCATGCGGGTCTGCGCCGTGAAGGGGACGAAGGTCGCCCCCAGCGTGCCGAGATCGCGGCCGCGCAGTCCGTACCGCTCCTTGGCGAGGACCACGATCGACCGCCCCTCCGGCGTCTCGTCGGCGAGGCTCGCCAGCTGCGCCGCGTCGGCGAGGTCGCGCTCGCTCACGCCCGCGGCGGGGAGGAACGCGGCGGCCTGGCGGTTGCCGAGGGTGATCGTCCCGGTCTTGTCGAGGAGGAGGACGTCGACGTCGCCGGCCGCCTCGACGGCCCGGCCGCTCTTGGCCAGGACGTTGGCCCGCACCATCCGGTCGATCCCGGCGATCCCGATCGCGGGCAGGAGGCCGCCGATCGTCGTCGGTGCGAGGCACACGAACAGTGCCGCGAGCACCGCCAGCCCGATCGGCTGCCCGCGGCCCGCCGTCGCCGCCGCGTGCATGGAGAAGGGGAGGAGCGTGACGGTGACCACGAGGAACACGAGCGTCAGCCCCGCCAGGAGAATGTCGAGCGCGATCTCGTTGGGGGTCTTCTGCCGCGACGCTCCTTCGATGAGGCCGATCATCCGGTCGAGGAAGCTGTCGCCGGGGTCGGCGGTGATCCGCACCACGAGCCAGTCGGAGAGGAGCCTCGTGCCTCCGGTGACGGCGTCGCGGTCGCCGCCGCTCTCGCGGATCACCGGCGCGCTCTCGCCGGTGATGGCGCTCTCGTCGACGCTCGCGACGCCGTCGACCACCTCGCCGTCGCCGGGGACGACGTCGCCGGCCTCGACGAGGACGTGGTCGCCGGCCCGCAGCAGCGGCGAGGCCACCGTCTCGACCGCCGCGTCGCGCGACGGCGCCGCCAATCGCTTCGCCGGCGTGTCGCGGCGCAGGGCCCGCATGGCGTCGGCCTGGGCACGCCCACGCCCCTCGGCGAGCGATTCGGCGAAGGTGGCGAAGAGCACCGTGGCCCACAAGCCGGCCGCCACCGCCGCCACGAAGGCGGCCGGTTCCGGGCCCTCCTGCCCCAGCGCCCGCAGGACCGCCAGGCCCGTGATCGCCACGGCGCCGACCTCGACGGTGAACATCACCGGCGAGCGGACCATCCGCCGCGGATCGAGCTTCGCGATCGCCCCCGCCAGCGCCGCCGCGAGGGCCGCGCCGTCGCCGAAGGGGCCGGATTCGCGTCCCGTCGTCGTCCGCCCGCTCATGGGGTCGCTCCCGGCGGCGCCAGCGCCTCGGCGATCGGCCCCAGGGCCAGTGCCGGCACGAAGGACAGCGCCCCGACGAGGATCACCACGCCCGAGAGGAGCACGATGAACAGCGGCCCGTGGGTGGGGAGCGTGCCGATCGACGCGGCCACCGGCCGCTTCGCGGCGAGCGATCCGCCGAGGAGCACCAGGCACACCAGCGACAGGAGCCGTCCGGCCGCCATCGCCGCGGCCAGCGAGAGCGTCCAGAACCGGCTCGAGGCGTCGAGCCCCGCGAAGGCCGAGCCGTTGTTGTTGGCGGCGCTGGTGAAGGCGTAGAGCATCTCGGAGAAGCCGTGCGGCCCGGGGTTCGGCGCCGCGGCCGCGGCACCCGGCACGACGCAGGCCGCGGCGGAGCCCAGCAGCGTGAGCATCGGGGGCACGAGGAGGACGAGCATCGCGAGCTTCATCTCCCGCGCCTCGATCTTCTTGCCGAGGTATTCGGGGCTGCGGCCCACCATCAGGCCGGCCACGAACACCGCCACCACCGCGTAGGCGAGCATCCCGGCCACCCCCGTGCCGACGCCGCCGAAGACGACCTCGCCGAGCTGCATCAGGAACAACGTCACCAGGCCCCCGATCGGGCTCAGGCTGTCGTGCATGCCGTCGACGGCGCCGGTGCTCGTGGCGGTGGTGGAGGCGGCGAACAGCGCCGTCGCGCCGCTGCCGAAACGCACCTCCTTCCCCTCGAGGGAGCCGCCGTCGTGCTCGAGCGTGGCGGTCTGGTCGACGCCTTCGGGGAGAAGCGGGTTCGGCGCCGTCTCCGCGGCCACGATCGCCGCCAGCGCCGGGAGGAAGAGGAGGACGTTGGCCAGGAGGATGGCTCGCCCCTGCCGGCGGTCCCCCACCATGCGTCCGAACGCCAGGCAGCCGGCGATCGGAAGGACGAGCATGCCGACGATCGCCAGGACGTTCGAGAGCGGTGTCGGATTGGCCAGCGGGTGCGCGACGTTGGCGTTGAAGTAGCCGCCGCCGTTGCTGCCGACCAGCGCGATCGCCGTCTGGGTCGCGATCGGCCCCGTGCCGCCGGCGCCGGCCGTCGCGGCGAGCGACTGCGGCACCCCCTGCCAGACCAGGAGCAGCGCGAGCATCGTCGACAGCGGAAGGAGGAGCAGCACGGTGGCGCGGACGAGGTCCTGCCAGAAGTTCCCCACCGTGGGCGAGGCGGTCCGCACGAACCCTCGTGTCAGGGCCATCAGGGCGCAGAGGCCGATCGCCGCGGAGACGAAGTTCTGCAGGGTGAGCCCACAGACCTGCGAGAGCGGGGAGAGGGTCGTCTCGCCGGCGTACGACTGCCAATTGGTGTTGGTGACGAAGCTCGCCGCCGTGTTCACGGCGATTCCCCAGGGCACCGCCGGAAGCCCCGCCGGATTCCAGGGAAGGAATCCCTGCGATCGGAGGATCGCCAGGAGCAGGACGAAACCCGCGCCGTGCATCACCACCAGCGCCCGGACGTACTCCACCGCCCCCGTCTCGCGCGGCGGCCACGCTCCGGCCGCCCGGAGGAAGGGCCGCTCGATGGCGCCGACGATCCACGGGGGCGTCCCCGGTCGCGCGGCGTCGACGGGAAACAGGGCGGCGATCCAGGGGACCGCCGCGACGGCCGCGAGGCACGTCAGCGCCAGGATGGCGACGATCTCCGCCCACGCCGCCGTCATGAGAACCGTTCCGGGGCGAGCATCGCCACGACGAGATACACCGCCAGCGCCGTCGCGATCACTCCGGCGATGGCGAGTACGGGGGACATCGTTGCTCGGAGGCGTCGCGGCGGCCGGGCGACGCCGGGTCGCGCCACTTTTCGGGATGGGGCGGAGAGAGGAAAGATGATACCGTCCGGGCCACGGAGGAACCCACCCCCATGCGTGCCATTCCCTCGATCCTGCCCGCGCTGTTCGCCGTCCTCGTCGGCCTCGCTCCGTGCGCCGCGGTTTCCGGGCCCGTTGGCGACGTCCTCTTCGACACGCTTCCGCCGGCCGTGCCGACCACCGATTCTTGGTCGATGGGTATCTACGCCCGTGGCCAGTCGTTCTCGAGCGGCCCCCGGGACACGGCGCTTGCGAGCGTGACCCTGGCGATGGTCACGAGCGATCCCGCCTCGACGGGGGACAACATCCTCTTCTTGGCGCTCGACGACGGCGGCCAACTCGGTCCGCTGCTCGCCCTGTTCGACCTTTTCGACTCGGCGGTCACGAGCACCGACACGTCGAATCCGAGCTTCGTGACGATTTCCGCCTCCGATCCCGGATGGGCGACCGGATCGACCTTCGATCTCGCCGCCGATTCTTTCTACTGGATCGGGTTGGTCAACGATGGACCCACCGCGGCCAGTTGGCTGGGTTCGAACAATGCCTCCGGCATCGGAGTCACGGGAACCCGCTATTTCTACGCCCCCGATTCCGGAACCTTCGTCTACGGCGACTCCGACAGTGACGGCACCTACCAGATGCGCGTGGAGCAGGTCCCCGAGATCGGCCCGGCCGGATGGGCGGCCGTCGCGGCGTTGGCCCTCGGCTGCCTGTGTCTGGTGAAGCCGCGTCGCCCGACTGCGGCCTGAGCCCCAGGAATCGGCGCGGGCGACGCCGTTCGGTCGGAACGATCGTCACCCGCGGCGCGGCTTCGATGGGACCAGTTCGATGCAGTCACTGTAACCGGAGAGGATCGCGTCGTTCGTCAGCAGGAGGAGCGGCTCGGTCTTCGCCTGGGCGACCAACATCCCCTCGAAGGGATCGGCGTGGATCGCGGGCAGTCGGGCGAGTCGGTTCCGGCGATCGCGGCGAACGACGACGGGCGTGGCTCGGTTGCCCGCGAATTCGGCGAGGCGCCCCGGGAGCGGACCTGGCTCTTTCGCGCCGGATCCCATCTCGAACCCTCCCCTGGTATCCTCGCGAGCCGTTCGAGGGCGAAGGGAAGTCCGGGGCCTCCCGAGCGACCTGCCCGCAGGGCGGCCGGCAACCTGGACCGGGCCTCATCACGATCCCGCGCGGGCAAGGGCATCAATGATTCGTCTGTGGTCGCTCGTGGCGGTGCCCTTGGCGGTGGCGACGGAACGCGTCGGCGGCCCCGCGATCGTCGCCTTCGGGCTGTCGCTGGTCGCGATCTTCACCCTCGTCGGGATCATGGGCCGGGCCACCGAGCGGCTCTCCGCCAAGCTCGGGGCCACCTCCGGCGGGCTCCTCAACGCGACGCTCGTCAACCTGCCGGAGATGATCATCGGCACGGTGGCCCTGGCCAACGGCTATTCGGCGGTGGTCAAGGCGTCGCTCACCGGGGCGATCCTCGCGAACCTCCTCCTCGGCCTGGGGGTGGCGCTGGTGGCGGGGGGGCTGCGCCACGGCGACATGCGCTTCGATTCGGGGCGGCTCCGCATCAGCTCGTCGATGCTCGTGCTCTGCGCCTTCTGCTTCATCGTCCCGGCGGTGTTCAACCTCGGCACCCCCGACGGCACGCGCGACCTCTCGCTGGAGATGGCGCTGGTGCTGGTGGCGATCTACGCCCTGAACGTCGTCGTCACCCTCTCGGGCAGCCCGGCGACGGGCCTGCTCGTGGACGAGGCGATCATCGACGAGCATCCCCACGAGCCGGCGTGGCGGAGCCTCGCCGTGCTCGCCGCCACGGCGGCCGGGCTGGCGGTGGTGAGCGAGACGATGTCCAACGCCCTCCAGCCGACGGCGACGGCCCTCGGCCTCTCGCAGACCTTCAGCGGGCTGGTGCTCCTCGGGGTGGTGGGGAGCCTGGGCGAGATCCTCTCGGGCATCCACTTCGCCCGCCAGGGCCGCTCCTCGCTACTGCTGGCCGCGACGGTCGGCTCGACGATCCAGACGGTGCTGCTGGTCGCGCCGCTGCTGGTCCTCGCCGGTCGCCTGCTCGGCCAGCCGATGGATCTCGCCTTCACCTCCTTCGAGGTGGTGTCGATCGTGCTCGCCACGGTGATCACGCGGGAGCTGATCCAGGACGGCCGGGCGAATTGGTTCGAGGGGGTGCTCCTCGTCGCCGCCTACGCGATCCTGGCGATCGGCTTCTTCCACCTGCCGGAGTGAGCGGGGCTGGCCGACGGTGCGACGTCGTCGCCGCACCCGGCTGGTCGATGGATGGATGCCCCTCGAGTGAACCCGTCGCGAATCGCGGTGGGAGGAAAGCCTCGATGATGAACGTGCTTTCGAACGACGCCGAAACCCTCCTCTGGCAGGCCGTGGGCTGCGGCTTCGCACGACTGTTCCAAGGGGCCGCGGGGTTCGACTTGGTCAAGGTGCCGGGAGGGATGCTCGCGATGACCGGAGCCGCCGCGCCGGACCTCAACTGCGGCGCGGTCTGGGCCTCTCCCGACGCCGCGGCGGCCACGCGGGCGTTGGCTGCGGCGCTCGGGCGACGCGGCCTGCCGGGCATCCTGCTCGTGGCCGACTCGGCGGGGGCGGACGCCCACTCCGCCGCAGCGGAGGTCGGGTTGATCGCGGCCGCCCGGATGCCGCTGATGACGCTCCTCCCGGGACCGATCGGGGTGGACGTCGGCTTCACGACACGCCAGGCGACCTCCCCCTCCGACCTCCTCGCGTCCAACCGCGTGACCGCCGCGGCGTTCGACCTGCCGGTGGCGCTGCTCGACGAGGTGTTCGGGGCCGGGCTTCTCGACGCCGGCGACGTCACCGTCGAACTCGTCCTCGACGGCGACGAACCGGTCGGGAGCCTCCAGACCACGTCGTTCGGGACGCTGGTGGGCGTCTGGTCGATGGCGACTCCTCCGGCCCAGCGTCGCCGAGGCATCGCCCGGGCGGGCCTTTCGCACGTCCTGTCACGGCGATTCCGGACCGGCGCCTCGCAGGCCTTCCTGGTGGCCACCGACGCCGGCCGGCCGCTCTACGACGCCGTCGGGTTCGAGGTCGTCGGGTGGTGCACCGCCTGGGTGGGCTCGTCGGCCGGCGGGTCAGGGTGAGCGACGCGTCGGCGCAGCCGTCGAGTCAGTAGTCGAACCCGACGCCCGCGATGACCGCGTCGGCGGAGAGCGTCGAGGTGACGTTCGTGCCAGGGATCGCACCCGCGGGGGACTGCCAAGGCCCGCTCACGCTTCCGGTGAAGAAGTGCGCGTACGCCAACGACACGTCGAAACGATCCGAGATCGCATACGTCCCGCCCAGGGTGACGGCGTGCTGCAGGACGAACGGCGAGGCGACGTTGGCGAAGGCCTGGTCGGATCCGATCGGCTTCGTGCAGTACGAGTAACCGCTCCGGATCGACGCCCGCTCGTTCACGCGGTACTGGACGCCGGTGGCGAGGGCGAACATGCTCTCGACGTCGAGCCCGCGCACCGCGCCCTGTGGGGTGAATCCGGCGGCTGAATAGGGCGGCGTGGACGCGAAGTCGAGATAGCGGAGATCGAGCGCGAAGAGCCAACGGTCGAAGCCTCGGTAGGCGGTGCCGAGCGACACGGTCGCGGGTGCGTCGACCAGAAAATCGACCGTCCTCGGCTCGCCATTGGGGCGCCGGGAGGCGTACTGGAACGGAATGAAGGACTGCAGGCTGCGGTAGGAGACGCCCACGTCCCAGTCGACGTCGGTGCGGTACCACGCCCCCAGCATGAATCCTCCACCCCAGTGGTAGCTCCCGTGCGTCAGCGGAGGGTAGACGGGAGATCCACCGACCATGTCCGGCGACGACAGAATGCCCGGATCGACGGTGAGCGTGGCGATGTCGATCAGCGGCGAGAAACTGAGGGAGAGCCTGTCCGTCGCCTGCAGGGCGATCGTCGGCACGATCTGGAGCAGCGCGTACTGGGAATAGATCGGGCCGACGCCGAACCCGTCGGGCGGTTGCGGTGACAAGAGCGGATTCGACGGATCCCCCGGATAGTTGACGCCGAATCCCGCGAGGGTCAGCAGGCCGACGCCGTACGACCACGGCGAGTCGTCGGGCCGGTAGACGAAGCCGAAGTTCGGGATCGGAAAGGCGCCGCTCTGGCTCGCCGTGCGTCCCGACAACGTCATCGGAGGCGCTCCGGGTCCGAAGGCGTTGGCGTCGACGGACGAGGAAAGCGTCGCCGAAGGGAGGAAAACCTCCAGACCGATGTCCGCCGAGTTCTCCAGCGCGGTGATCGTGGCCGGATTCCAGAGAAAGGCTCCCAGCGTGTCGAGCGGAGCGGCGGTGGAAGCTCCTGCCATCGACCTGTTGACGGGACCGGCGCCGGTGAGGAACGGTCCGAATTGAGCCGTCGCGGGCCGGGAACACGCGGCGACCAAGGCTGCCGCCAGGCAAACGGCCGCGGTCGTTTTCATGATTTCGCCTTCCCGAGACCGCACGGACGATTCCGAGGGGAGATCGGCGCGGAGAAAGCCGGAGGATCGACGTTTCAGGCACGATCCTCACCGTCGAGAGTTCCTGTCCCGTCTCGCTACTCCCCCCATTCCTCCGGCGTTCCCTCGATCCTCACGATTTCGGTCGGAGACTTGCCTTTCATCTCCACCTTGCCGAGCGACGCTCCCCGGCAACGGGACGAAATGCGATCCCAGGTCGACCTGGTCACGCACACCGTGCCCGGTGACGCCGCGTGCTCGACCCTCGAGGCGGTGTTCACGGTGTCACCCCAGACGTCGTACTGATACTTCTTCCGACCGACCACTCCAGCCACCGCGGGGCCGCAGTGGATGCCGATCCGCAACTGCCAGAACGGAGGGGTCTTCGCCGCCGCGGCGAGCATGTCCAATCCACAGCGGACGCAGGCCATCGCGGTGTCCATGGGCGGGCCGATCCCCGCCACGGCCAGGAACGCGTCGCCGATCGTCTTGATCTTCTCCAGGCCGTGCTTCTCGGTGGCCCGCTCCTGGGCCTCGACCAGACTCTGCAATTGCTCCAGCAGCACTTCGGGGGGCGTTCGTTCGGAGTAGGAGGTGAAGCCGACGATGTCGCAGAAAAGCACCCCGACGTCCTCGAATCGCCGCGGACGCACCGTCGCTTCGGACTTCAACTCGGCGGCGATGTCCGCGGGCAGAATGACTTCCAGCAGGGCGTCGGAACGGGCCCGCTCCTCCTCGATCTTCTGCAGGTAGGCCCGCTCGCGGTCGGCGAAACGCTTCTTCTCCAGCGCCGCACCGATCCGCGTCCGGAGGAACACCGGATCGACGGGCTTGCGCAGGTGGTCCTCGGCCCCGAGCGCGATCGAGCGCGTCACCGACACCGCGTCGTCCGCCGCGGACAGCACGATGACCGCGATGTCCCGGAGCCTCGGGTCGGCCTTCATCCGCTCGAGCACCGAGAATCCGTCCATGCGCGGCATGCGGAGATCCAGCAACATCACGTCGCACGCGCCGGCACCGGCCTTCTCGATCGCCTCCTGTCCGTCGTCCGCGGTGGTCACCCGATGGCCCAGCCGGCCGAGACGGCGTGAGAGAATCTCCCTGTTCTCGGCGTTGTCGTCGACGACGAGGATGTCGCCCACCAGCGGGCTGCGGCCGACCTCCGGGGGCGGCCCGTCGGTGCCTGCCGGCGCCCCGGTCACCGGCGAGACGCCGAGATTCGCGGTGACCACCCCGAGAAGACGGTGGGCTGCGCCGCGGATCTTCGCGAGGTCGCTCACCGTGGAGTCGAGCCCGCACTCGGCCGCGCGCTCACCGGCCAAATCGGCGTAGCCGGCGATGGCGTCGACGGGACCGCGGACCTCCCGGTCGATGACGTCGGCCGAGAGCGGGACGACCGAGGCGATCGACGGCGCCAAGGTCGACTCCACGACGGCGAGAAGCCTCGTGCCGGCGTCGTGGATCCGCTGCAGATCGGCGACGAGATCGTCGACGCCGGCGGCCTCCGCGTCCTCGATCGCGATCTCGCAGTAACCGAGAATCTGATTGAGTGGCGAGCGGAGTTCGTGCGCGAGCGAGGACGGCTGACGGGTCATGTCGGTCGGGGTCCGAGGAAGGCCTCGATCTTCGCCAGCAGACGCTCGAAATCGACCGGCTTCGTCTCGTATTCGTTGCAGCCGGCCCAGATCGCCTTCTCCCGGTCGCCTGCCATCGCGTGCGCGGTCAAGGCGATGATGGGGATCCTGCCCGCGGTCTCGCTCGACCTGATCCTGCGGGCGGCCTCCCATCCGTCGATCACCGGCAGGTTCATGTCCATCAGGATCAGGTCCGCTTCCCCGTTGCCCGCCTTGTCGATCGCCTCCGCGCCGTCGACGGCCACCGTGACGACGTACCCCTTCCGCGCGAGTCTGCGGGAGAGCATGTCGCGATTGAGTTCGTTGTCTTCGACGAGGAGGATTCTCGGCATGGAGGTTCTCGCGGGGGTCAGGATGCGGACGGCCGGGGATGGGTGTCGCCGCGGATCGCGCCGAGCCGCTCCCGGAGGTAGACCGCGACGTCCCCCGCGGTAGACCCGGATTTTCCGATGTACTCCACGACGTCGCTGTCGAGTCGGGATCGCTGAGTCGGCGTGAGATCGAGTGCGGAGACCACGACGACCGGCACGTCCCTGCAGCCGGCCATGGCGCGGAAGCGTCCGAGAAACTCGAAGCCGTCCATCTCCGGCATCATGAGGTCGAGGAGGACGACCGCGGGAGTCCTCGCGGCCGCGGCCTCGATCGCCTCCCGGCCGTTGGTGGCGCTGGTGACCTGCCAGCCGTCCCGCGCCAGCGCCCTGCACACCTGCTCGCGGCACGCGGGATCGTCGTCGACGACCAGGACGGGATGTTCGGGAAGGTGCGACCGGAATCGCGACATCAGCCTGCCCAGGCGCGCCCAGTCCACGGGCTTGGCGAGATAGTCGGAGACCCCCAGGGCGATGCCCATCTCCCGGTTGTCGGTGATCGTCACCACGACGATCGGGATGGAGGCGGTGGCGGGATCGTTCTTCAGCGCGCCGATCACCGACCAGCCGTCCATCTCCGGCATCATGATGTCCGTCGTGATCGCGATCGGAAGATGCTTCTTCGCCAGGGCTATCCCGTCCCGTCCGTTCGTCGCGCTCATCACCGCGAACCCCTCGCGCTCGAGATAGCGTCTCATGAGGTCGAGCACCGAGGGATCGTCGTCGATGACGAGCACGCAGGGGCGTTCCTGGCCGGTCGGCTCGCCGGTCGTCCCGACGACGGGGGCGGAGGGCGGTGCGTCCGACGCCAGCGCCGGGAGGGAGACCCGGAACACCGACCCGCGGCCCGGCTCGCTCTCGGCGGAGACGTCGCCGCCGAGCATCCTGCAGAAGCGACGGCTGATGGCCAGGCCGAGTCCCGTTCCCCCGTAGCGCCGGGTGGTCGACGCGTCGGCCTGCGAGAACGGCTCGTACAGCCTGCCGAGTTGCTCGGCCGTCATGCCGATGCCCGTGTCGCTGACCTCGAACTCGAGCGTCTCCCGGCCCGCTCGGGACTCCCGCCGGACGTCGAGGCGAACGTCGCCGTGATCGGTGAACTTCGCCGCGTTGCTCAGCAGATTGAACAGCGTCTGCCGGACCTTGGTCAGGTCGCTGTGCATCTGGCCGACGTCTGCGGCGACGGTGACGATCAGCCCGTTCCCCTTGGCCCGCATCAGCGGCAGTGCGGTGCTCTCCACCTCGTCCACCATGCCGCGAACGTCGAACGTCTCGAGGTAGAGCGTCATCTTGCCGCTCTCGATCTTCGAGATGTCGAGCACGTCGTTGATGAGCGACAGCAGGTGCCGGCCCGCGCCGTGGATCTTGCGCAGGTCGGAGAGCACCTCCCCCTCGCTCATCGTCGCGATTTCCTCGATGAGCATCTCGCTGTAGCCGATGATCGCGTTCATCGGGGTGCGCAGTTCGTGGCTCATGTTGGCCAGGAACATCGATTTGGCGTAGTTCGCCTCGACGGCGGCGTCCCGCGCCCGGAGCAGATCGGCGTTGATCCGTTCGTTCGCCGCCTCCGCCCGGAGCCTTTGGATGGCGACGCCGACCTGGGAGCCGAACGACTTGAGGAGCGGCACCCAGCGGCGACACCAACGCGCGTCCCGAGGCGGGGAGTCGATGTGAAACAACCCGAGGCGGTGCTCGCCGGCATGGATGAGGACGACGAACGAGCCATCGATGCCCTGCCCGGGCTCGGGGAGGACGAGCGACGGCTTCGTGCCGAGCGCCGGTTCCGTGGGGAGCAGTTCGGCCCGCACGGTGAGGTACCCGATCCGCCCTTCGGGCATGAAGCAGTATTCCCCACCGCGGAGCAGCTCCGGTCGCACTCCGTGAAAGCCGAGGCTGCCGGTCGCCCGCAGCTCCTTCGCCACGTTCTCCAGGAGCGTCGTCTCGTCGCGCTCACCCTGGAGGATCTCGTCGAGCCGGGTCTGCAGGGCGAGCTCCTCGCCCCGCTCCACGAGCTGGCGTTCCCGCTCGTTGGCCTCCTCGAGCGCGGCCATCAACTCCGCGGCGTTGGCGTTCGCCTCGGCCAGGGAGGTGGAGAGACTGGAAAGCTCCTCGTTGCGCCGCCGCAGCGAGGCCACCTCACGCTCGAGATCGTCCTGTCGGGGCACCATGCTCGCCTCGGGGTCACACGAACAGCGTGATCTTCGACTTGGCCGCGTCACCGAGGTAGGTCGCCACGCCACCGTAGTCGATACCGGGGATGAGCTCCTCGCGCGTGATCCCCATCACCCCCATCGACATCTCGCAGGCGACGATGCGAACGCCCAGTTCCCGGACCATCTCCAGCATGTCCGGCACCGACTGCACGTTCTTCTGGCGCATGAGCATCTTGAAGAACGCCGGGCCGACGCCCCCCATGTTCATGCGGCTGGTCGGCACGGCGTCGGGGCCGGAGGGAAGCATGAAGCCGGCCATCTTCTGGCCGAACGACTTGCCGGAGTAGGTCGTTTTCACCCGGAGTGCGGCGAGGGCCCAGAACGTGAAGAACAGCGAAACGGTCATCCCCATCGCCGCCGCGCCCGAAGCGATCGTCAGCGCGGCGAAGAGCCTGTCCATGTCGCCGCTGAAGACGACCAGCGTCGCGCGATCCTCGGGGCAGTCCGCGCCCAGACCCCGGACGCGGTTCCCGAGATCCGCGATCGCGCCTTCCATGGCCGCGAGTCTCTCTCCGAGGCGTCGCTCCACGGCGGCCTCGATCAGTCGTTCGAGGTCCGCGTTCGTGTGATCGCTCACGGGCGAGATTCCTCCAGCTGGGTCACGAGTGCCGGATGACGGCCGTCTGCGTTCCGTCCACGTCCTCGAACGATTCGAGCCGATGCCCGAGTTTCCGCGTCCAAGCCTCGATGTCGGCTCCGAAGGAGGGGTCACTGGCCTGAACGGTCAGCGTGTCTCCGGAGTGCATCTCCTTCATGGCGCGGGAAATCCGCACGATCGGCACCGGACAACTCAGCCCGCGACAATCGAGATCGGTGTTGGCCATCGAAGGGTCCGAGCGAAGGTGGAAGGAAGGACGGCGACGTGCCGCAGGGTCGTTCGACGCGGACCGACGCTCGAGTCGCCGGGACTGCTGGCGGGGGGCGCGTCGTGTCCCCCGAGAGACCGATCATAGCGTCGGTCGGGGGAGAAGGCGTGGGCCGGGCGGAAGCAGGCCGGGGCACGAGATCGACAGGGGGCGAAGCGTCCCGATCACCCCCTCGACCGGCCGAAAGCCGAGCGGTCGGAAGAAAAACGAGCGGCGGACCGCTGATCTCCGTTGTGAACGAGGCCGTACGAATGGTCAAGAACGGCCTGGATTCTACGCTCATACGTGCGTTTCACGGCGGCCGATCCGGGAGGTTCGCGACCACGCGACGGCCTCTGTGCCGCAGGTCGGGCCCCTCGGTCTCTGACTGGCAGGCGGAGGACGGAGGAACCCCTCGGTGACCATTTTCTGGTCGCCATGAGGATCACTCCGATGACCGACGTTGCTTTCTCGTCCGGCGACGCACCGCATCGGCGACGCCGACGCGGCGGCTGGAGTCGTCGAACGCTGTGCGACGTCCCATCCCGAGGCCCCTGCGGCCCTCGTCGCCCATGTTCAGACGGTGTTGACCAACGGCGATGGCGCGGCGGAGGTGCGGTTCGCCCGTGGTCATCGACGTCGTCCTCGCCGTTCGCGAGCCGATTCAGGGAGTCGCGCTTTGCTTCGAGGTCCGCACCGGTGAAGACCCGGCCATCGCGACGCTCGGTGCCGGTCATCCGGTCCCGTCGATCGTGCTCACGCCTCCGCGGATGGCCTTCACGTGTCGCCTCGAGGAGATGACTTTCGCCCCTGGACGCGATGAGCTCCACCTGGCGGTGTCGCTCCCCGATGCTGCCGTGACGCTCGCGTCAAGCGGGTGTTACGATGCGGCGACGCCGTTCGCCGTGATTCCGATCCTCGACGAAGTGCCCGACGTCAGTCGGTTCAGGAGAAACGTCGTGCACCTCGCTTAAGATGGGTCATCGCCGCCCACGAGGAAGAGGCATCCGACCGCGGCGAGACCGGTGGTCCCTGCGAGCCGGTGATGGGTCGAGGCGTGAGTCCGCTGACGTGAACGTGCCGAACCGCGGGCTCGACGATCGAATCTTCACGAACAGGCAGCAAGGGCTCGCTTCCTCGGCAATCGTTCTCGGCACCCTCCAAGCCGGCACCGCCACCATGACCTTCGATCCAGAGTACGCAACCCTTTTTCAGTCTCGCCCGCAATGGGTGAAAGGGTCTATCGAGTACCGCGAGGGACTTTTCCTGCGCGAGTCCATCCTCGAGGAAAAGCCGTCCGTCGTCTTGGAGATCGGCACTGGTTCCGGGTTTTCGTCGGCCAGCTTGTGCCACTCACTCGAGGTCGCGGCGCGAACGGGGGGAGCCAGTCGCGATTATCGAGTGATTTCCTACGACAGAAGCGGGGTTTTCTACGCCGATCGCTCCAGGTCGGTCGGTGATGCTGCACGGGAGATTCTCGATCCCGACCTGCTCGCGCACATCGAGTTTCGCCATCCATGCAGCGCGGC
>CAWUOA010000001.1:0-44861 GCA_963923225.1 uncultured Planctomycetaceae bacterium | reverse complement strand
TACACGCTCTCGATGGCGTGACCGGAGATGAACTTCGACTCGCGCTCCCCGCCACGGACCATCGCCGCGATACGCAGCATGAGGAGCGTCGACAGTTCGACTTCCGTCCAATCCCGGGACGGAGGCCGGAACGGCTGGGTGATCGCGGCGACGTGGCCGACGTCCTTGGGCCAGTAGCGACGACGCACCAGCCCATCCCCGTCGCGGATGACCATCGCCCTGAAGTCGTCGATCTCGGCGAGGACTTCCCCTTGCTGGAAGTGAATCGACTCGCGAATGCCCTCGAATGGCTCCGCTCGCGCCGTCAGGACGATCGTCACCAAGTCGCCCCGCGGCGTGGTCAGCGTGATGGAGAGATTGTCGTCGCGGGCGCGGTCGTCGGACCAGGCGAGCGTGATGTGGAACTCGTCCGGGCGCGAAGACCACCGCAGCACGTGCACCGCCAAGTCGATCCAGTGACCGACGTTCCCGCAGATCCGCGTGCCTTCCCCGGGCCGCCGGTACCAGTGGTCGTCGGGCAGGAAATGGCCGACGACGAAGCACCCGAGGGTGACGGGCCCGCCGACGTGGCGGCTGGCGTCGCGCAGGTCCCTCACGGCTCGGGAGAAGGGGCGATTGTATCCGACGTCGAATCGGCTTCGGGCTTCCCGAACCGCCCGGAAGAGCCGGCGCGCCTGGTCCATCGACACGCTGATGGGTTTCTCGCAGTAGACGTCCTTCCCGAGGGCGAGGGCCTCGATGGCGTAATCGGTATGCGAGGCATGGTTCGATGCCACGTAGAGCAGCTGTACGGAAGGGTTCGCGATGACGGCCGCTGCCGACCCCGACGGCTCGGGGAGCCCGTAGAAATCGGCGAACGTCGCCTGCGCCTCTCCATCGGGGTCGTAACAGTCGACGAAGCGATTGCCGGCATGCCGCGCGACGATGCAGCCGATCGTCGCGAACGCGTACTGTCCGCAGCCGAGAACGGCGATGTCACGCCTGCGTGCGGGGCGCGGCCGCAGCCAGCGCAACGATCCGCGCCGCCGTCCGGCGATCTTGTAGAGCGTCCTCCGCAACCCGTAGATGCTCAGGTAGCGAAGCACCCGTGCGACGGACTTCGGAAAGAAGCGTCGCCGCCGCGGACGGGGCCGGGTGTCACCGGGGGGAGACGTCATCGGGCGGCGACCCCTCCGGTGCGACTTTCCACCGCATCGCGATGGTAGGCGGCGAGTTGCGATGCGAAGGCTGACCAATCGTGCGCCCCGCAGAGGGCGAGGCTCCGTCGGCCCATGGCGACACGGCGTTCGGGGTCACGATAGAGGGTGTCGAGGGCTTCCATGATCGCCTCCGCGGACCGGGAAGGCACGACGAAGCCGCTGACGCCGTGCTCGACGAGATCGGCGCTGCCGGCGGCGTCGCTGACCACCACGGGAAGCCCGCAGGCCATCGCCTCCGCCGTGACGAGGCCGAATCCATCCTCGACACTGGGCAAGACGAAGACGCTGGACTTGCCGTAGTAGAACCTCAGTCGTTCGTGGGGCACGTGCGGCAGGTGGGTGTAACTACCGGCGTATCGGCGCATCACCGGCTCCAGTGACTCCGCGACCGGGCCGACGAGGAGGAGCTCGGATTCGTTCGCGGGCAGGCCGAGTCGCGCCCACGCCTCGAGCAGGTAGTGAATGCCCTTCCGCGGGGTGATCTGAGCGACGCAGATCACCCGAAACTTGCCGTCGGCACAGGCGGCCTTCTCCGCCTCGGAAAGTGGCGTGAAACGTGTCGCGTCGACCCCGTAAGAAATCGCCCTGATGCGATCGGAGGGATATCCCCTCGCGACGTAGGAATCCCTCACGGCCCGTGATCCGGCCACGAGATAGTCACACTTCGGGATCTCCTCCACCAGTGACGCGAAAAGAAGATCGAGGCGCTGCCGGGGGATGCCGAGAAGATCGTGCTCCTCGGCGAGGATTCGGTCCAGCGTGACCGGATGGCACATCACGGGTTCGCCCATCGTCACGGCGCCTTCCGAGCGGGCGCGGTCGAGAACCCGATTCGCGGTGCCGAGGAGGTGGAGGTGGAGCAGGTCACAGGGGATCCAGCGTCGCAAGACCTGTCGCTCCCACCATCGGTGGACCGTCGGCCCGATCCGATCGTGAGCCCGCCACTGGGCCGGCAGTCTGTACGCGGAGGCCAGCAGGTACTCCTTGAGCCACAAGTTGATCGCCTTGCCCGACACGATGCCCAGCGTCTCGGCGGTGGTGGAGCGACGGTGGGAGTAATAGAAGGCCTGGAGTTGCCCGCTGCGACTGTAGTCGCCGATGTACTTGCGGTAGTGGAATATTCCACAGATGACGGAGTTTACGCGGATGGTCATGGATGGTGATGGGGGGCGAATGACGCGGCTACGACGGTCGGTCCTCTCGCCGGGATGTCCACCTGCCGTCGTCGCGGCGACAGAGTCGATTGGTGGCGTCTGGAATCCGGTCCGATCGTACGGCCGGTCGGGAGGATGCCGACCGTGCCGGGGCATGACGAGGATCCATGACCGCGGATCCGGAAAGGTCAGAAGTCGGCACGTTTGATGCGGATGGGTATGGCGTCGGCGGGTATCTCCTCGGCCGCGAAGACCACGTATCCCCCACCGCCCGCTCCCATGACGTTCGCCCCTCTCCGACGCTCCTGTGCGATGAACTCGCGGAGGCGTGGAGGGCAATGGTTCTGGACGACGGCGCTTTGCGAAAGATGGGATCTGGTGATCGCGTCGGAGAGCGAGTCGAGATCCCGCTCCCGGATGGCGGCCCAGCACTGCAGGCTCGCTTCCTGCATCGTGTCGCAATGATGCTGGAACTCCGGATGGTCGTGTCTCACGCTGACGATGCAGTCTTCGGGGCGGTCGAAGGAATGCTTGAGATAGAGGTGTCGCTCCAGCCAGGAGAGGGTGGGTTCGTCGCGGAGCGTCTCGATCTCGTGGGGAAAGTACTTGGTCGCCCTGTAGGTGAACATGCTCGCGCCGTGCCCGAGGATGCCGCGGGCATCGAGCGTTCCGGAGATGTAGCCCCGCTTGTGGGGCGGATTCTCCAGGCAGAAGATGATCTCGGCGAGGCGGTCGACGTCGTAGATCGTGGGCAATCTGCAGCCGAAATACTTGCGGACGGTCTTGATCGTGCTCGTGGCCATCCCGGAACGGGCGTGCATCCCCGGGATGGGCTCGATCGGCAACACCACCAGACTGCCGACGCCCCCCGAGGTGCTCCCGTTGAATGCGGGATTGTCCATGAATCCACTGCACAGACTGACGCGCGTGGGGAGAAAATCGCCCTGCGAAATCTGCGTCGTCGAGGTCGGGGCCGAGGGATCGAAGTGGTCCCGGGGAAAGACGCGGTACTCGACGCCGAATCGCTGGCAGACGGCGCGCTTCTCGGGAGTGTCGCCGTCCTCGTTGATCACGAAGATGTCCGGTCGGATTTCCGCGATGTGCTCCTCGAAGCCGGTCGGTCCGGGATCGGTGACGATTCCCACCCACGTCACGCAGCGCAAGTTCTCGAGGAGGTACTTCCGCTCCTCTTGGTTGTAGGTCGGGGACTTGTTCTTCTGGCGCACGATGGACTGGTCGGCGCCGAGCGACACGTACAGATCGCCGAGCGTGGCGGCCTTCTTCAGGAAGACGACGTGGCTGGCGTGCAGCAAGTCGAAGCATCCCGCGACCATGACCCGCTTCGTCGTCATGTTCCGGCTCCGATGACGGCACGACGCACGGCCGCGACGATTCGCCCCGCCGCGTGGCCGTCGCCGTACGGATTGATCGCCTCGCTCATCCGCTTGTAGAGATCGGCGTCGCCGAGGAGCGCCGTGACCCGCTCGACGATCCTGTCCGCACGGGCGCCGACCAACTCCACGGTGCCCGCCGCGACCGCCTCCGGCCGTTCGGTGGTGTCCCGCATGACGAGTACGGGCTTGCCCAGGCTCGGAGCCTCCTCCTGCACGCCCCCCGAATCGGTGAGGATCAGGCGGCTGGCGTGCATCAGCGCCACGAACTCGGCGTAGGCCTGCGGAGCGACGAGCCGGATGTTCGGCCGACCGGCGAGACGCTGGTAGACCGGCTTCTGGACGTTCGGGTTGAGGTGGACCGGATAGATGAAGTCGTGGTCGGCGAATCGGTCCGCCAAGAGGGCGAGCGCGTCGCAGATCTCGTCGAAGCCGCCGCCGAAGTTCTCGCGACGGTGGCCGGTGACGAGCACGTACGGCCGATCCCGCCGATCCGATCCGAGGAGCGCGTCGAGACGGCCGGAAATCGCGTCCCGGACCTCCGGTCGCCTCTGTCGCTCGACTTCCATGAACAGCGCGTCGATCACCGTGTTGCCGGTGACGTGGATCGTGGAGGGGGGGATCCCCTCGCGGAGGAGATTGTCAGCGGCCCCCTGGGTCGGGGCGAAGTGCAGCGTGACCAGGGGCGACGCCAACTTCCGGTTCGCTTCCTCGGGGAACGGCGAATGGATGTCGCCGGTACGCAGCCCCGCTTCGACGTGGCCGATCGGGATGCGGCGGTAATAGCACGCCAGCGCCGCCATGAGGACCGTCGTCGTGTCTCCCTGGACCAAGGCCATCTCGGGGCGGATCGCCTCGAGCGACCCGTCGATGGCGGCGAGCAGACGCGACGAGAGACCCGCGAGCGTCTGGTCGGGCTGCATCACGTCGAGCGTGTGGTGGATCGGAAGTTCGAACAGATCCACCACCTGACGGAGCATCTCCCGGTGTTGGCCGGTGGAAACGACGACCGGTTCGAGGCCCTCGGCCTTCTCCAGCGCCTTGATGACCGGCGCCATTTTGATGGCTTCGGGCCGGGTGCCGACGAAGACGGCGATACGTGCTCTGGTCATCGATGAACGCCTGGGTCAGGGGGCCGGTTCGCCTCTGGCGACGGTGTCGAGGACGTGCACGAAGAACGGTTCCGGCATCAGCCGGGTCTGCCACACCTGCCGGATCCTTCGCTGTCGCTCCTCGAAGGCCTCGGGATCGAGAGACTCATGGAAGCGGAGGATACGGTCCCCGATCACCGGCAGTTCGCTCTCCTCGACCCAGGCGACCAGATCGCGCCAGTCGATCTCGTTCTCGAGCGGCAGCACGCATCGCGTGTTGAAGAACAGCGGAATCCGCCCCGCCGAGAGGATCTCGTAGAAGCGGACCGAGTGGTTGCCCTTCCCTCGCATCGCCAGCGCGTAGGGACAGGTGAAGAGATTGTGGAGGAAAACGTCCCGCTCCGCCGTGAGCGGATGCGACTTGTCGAACGCCGACAACGGCGCACGGCCGAGATAGCTGGCCCGGGCGACGAACTCACAGCGAAGGCGGGGGTCTTCGCGCAGGGCGGACAGGACGCGGGCTCTCAGAAAGAGTCCGTCCACCTTCTGTTTCGCGCCGAGCATTCGCAAGGCGAGCCTTCCCAGCGGCGTTCCCACGTAGCCGCAGAATCCGATCCGGGGTGCGCTCTCCTTGGGAAGCGTCTCCGGAAACGTGCCGTGAGTCTCCTCAATGGCGTCGAGGATGAAGACGGGATGGCAGCGTTCGTTGGGGCGTCGCTCGAAGATGGAACTGCGGTACAAGGCCCCGTAGCTCAACGACGACGGGGGAATGCGCTCGTCCTGGCTGAAGAACAGGCATGGTTTGCCGGCCCTCCGCGCCGTCTCGGCGACGGCCGCCGTCTCGGCTCCGTCGACGTAGCTGTGGGGATAGACGACGACGTCGCAGTCGGCGACGGTCGGGGCCACGGACCAGTGACGATCGAACACGTCCGCCAGTTCGCGGCCGAAGTGCATGACGGTCGACGACGACAGTCGCTCGTCCCCGGCGAATGCCGCCCAGGCGACGTGCACGAGCGGTTGTCCCGGCACCAGACCCGCGAAGTGGATGCGGACTGCCATTGTGGGTTCAGTTCGTGCGGAGCGCGCCGCACGTGTCGATCACGATTTTCTCGGCGAGCAGGGAGGGGGCGATCTTCCGGAATTGCCTGTGGGCGCACAGGACGAGGATGATGTCGGCATCGGCGAGTGCCTCGTCGAGCGGCACCAGCGGAAAACGCGGGTGGGAGGAGACGTAGGGCTCGACGACGGCGACGTCGGCACCCAGTTCCCTGTCGGCGAGCAGCCGCTCCACGACGTGCACCGCCGGGGACTCGCGGAGGTCGTCGATGTCCGGCTTGTAGGCCAGGCCCAGGCAAGCCACCTTCGGATGCTTGAACCGTGCCGCCTTCTTCTTCACCCTTTCGACGACCCATTCCGGCTTGAAGTCGTTGACCTCGCGACCGGTGCGGATCAGCCGTGTGACCGCCGGAGCCGCGTGGACGAGGAACCAAGGGTCGACCGCGATGCAGTGGCCCCCCACGCCGCACCCCGGGGAGAGGATGTTCACGCGCGGGTGGCGGTTGGCCAGGCGGATCAGCTCCCAGACGTCGAGCGAGAGCTCGTCGGCCAGGAGCGAGAGCTCGTTGGCGAAGGCGATGTTGACGTCCCGGTAGGCGTTCTCCACGAGCTTCGCCGTCTCGGCGGTACGGGCGCCGGTGGTGTGGATCTCGCCCGACACGAAGGTCGAGTAGAAGGCGACGCAGGCCTGCGTGGCGGCGTCGTCGAGGCCGCCGATGATCCGGTCGTTCTCCACGATCTCGCGGAGTACCTTGCCGGGCAGCACCCTCTCCGGTGCGTGCGCGAAGTGCACCTGCGTGCAGTCGAGCCCCGCCTCACTCGCGACGATCCGCGCCATGAGTTCCGTCGTGCCGGGGGGGCTCGTCGACTCGAGCACCACGAGGTTGCCCGGTTTCAGGTGCGGGCAGATCAGCCGCGTCGCCGACTCGACGTACGAGAGGTCGGGCTCGTGGTCCCCCTTGAACGGCGTCGGGACGCAGATCATGAACACGTCGGCGGGGGCCGGCGCCGGGTGGGCCGTGAGCTTGCCGGTTTGGACGGCGGCGCGCACGAGCAGATCGAGATCGGGCTCGACGATGTGGGCCTTGCCGGAATTGATCGTCTCCACGGCCTTCGGGTTGACGTCGACGCCATGGACGTCGTAACCGCGAGAGGCCAGCACTGCCGCCGTCGGCAGTCCGACGTAGCCGAGACCGACGACACACACTTTTCCGGATACGGGCGGGGCCATGAACGATTCGGTCTCCGTCTCTCGGGGGCGGTCAGCGGCGGCCGGCGAGCCAGTCGGCCCTCACCCGGCAGAGGAGGGCCGCGTACTCCTCGGCGAGCCGATCGATATCATACCGGCTCGAAAGGCTCCCGCGCCCCCGGGCCCCCATCTCGGCCCGCAGACGCGGATCGCCGCGGAGCGTGTCGATCGCCGCCACCAATTCGGCGTCGTTCTCCGGCTCGATGCACAGCCCGCACCCCGCCTCCCGGATCAGTTCGGCGGCGAACCCCCCCACTCCGAGGATGATCGGCCGCTCGAGGGCCGCGGCCTCGAAGATCTTCGACGGCAGGACGGTCTCGAAGAGGTCGGTCTTCCGCAGGTGCACGAGGCAGCAGTCGCTGATGGAGAGGAAGCCGTTCATCGCCTCCTTCGGCTGTCGTCCGGTGACGGTCACCATGTCATCGAGCCCGGCGGCCGACACCTCCGCCGCCAGCGCCTCGCGCGTGGCGCCGTCCCCGACGACGAGGAAACGGACGTCGCTGCGGCCGGCACGGCGGAGCCGCTCCGCGGCCCGCACCACCACCTCGAGCCCCGCCGCCATCCCGACGGTGCCGATGTAGGAGCAGACGAAGCGGCCGTCGGGGTTGTAGCGGGCGGCGAGGACGGGATCGGGGGGCTGGGGCTGGAGTCGCTCCCGGTCGATGCCGTTGGTGACGATCGTGATTCGCTCGTCGGGAACACCCTTGGCCACGAGTTGCCGACGGTAGCCCTCCCCGACGGTGACGATCCGGTTGGCCGACGCGTACATCCGCAGTTCGAGCCATTCGAGCAGGCGCACGAGGCGCCCCTTCCGCATCGCGCCGACGGCGAGGATCGACTCGGGCCAGATGTCGCGGATCTCGAGGACGAAGGGGGCCCACCGCAGCCACGACACGAGCACCCCGGCCCAGCCGCAGAAGAACTGCGGGCTCGTGGCGATGACGACGTCGGGCCTGGGGAGAAACAGGGAGCGGATCGTGGCGGAGACCATGTAGGAGACGAAGTTGAGGATCCGACGCGTGGTGCCGGCGTTCGGCGCGAGCCACGTCCAGACCCGGATCACGTCGATGCCGTCGATCTCCTCCCTCTGGGAGAGCCTGTTGCGGTACCCGTCGTACACCTTCCCGTCGGGGACGTTGGGAGCGCAGGTGACCACCGTCGTCGCCAGGCGCCCCCCCGGTCGCCGCACCCACCGTCGGGCGAAGGCGTGGACCCGCGTCGCCGGTGCGTTCCCCTCCGGCGGGAAATAGTGCGTGAGGAACAGGACGCGGGGATCACGCGTCATCGGTTCGTCCCTTCGGGCGTGGGGATCCGGCGTCACGGGGGCGGTCGGCGTCATGGATGCGGGAGATCGTGTAGCCGAAGCGGACGACGGTGCCGGTCGATTCGAGCACCACGACGGAATTGCGCTGGCGTGTGCCGAACCGGGGGCAGTACCAGCCCTCTTCGATCCGCGGCGCCGGTCCCTCCGTGACCGTCACGGTGAAGGGCACGCCGTCGCGGACCGCCCGGAGGATCATCCCGTCGACGCCCTCGATCGTGCATGCCGGGTGGAGATGGATGCGGGACGCGGCCGTCACGGCCACGCCGGAGGTCACTTCATCGACCACGGCCAGCGTACCCGCGGAGTGCCAGCGGAAGGTGCGACGGTGGACCGGCCTGCCAGGAAGGTGACGGAATCCGTCGTGCCACCCGGAGAGGGCGAAGCCGTCGGCCTCGGGCACGCGGCGGACGTCGTGCGGCCTGCCGCGACGGCCGACGCGGAACGCCCCCCAGAACTCCGCCTGGTCCGCGTCCCCGACCGTCAGCGTGTTGTGGGCCGCGGTCGAACGGCAGTAGCGGCGCATCTCGGACGGGACGTAGTCGTGCGTCCCGGCATCGACGACGACGCGCTGGCCGCCCAGGGAGAGTTCGTACGAGAAGATGTCGCCGTGGGCGTGGCCGGGAAGGTAGTCGGGGCCGAGCGGTCCGGAGTCGCAGATCACCATGTCGCCGGCCGGCCCGCGGCCGACGTGGTAGCCCGCCTCGGGGAGCGACGCGGGGGGCTCGGGGTCGGCGGCGGTCCCGAGCGTCGCCGAGACGAAGGCCGACACGGCCGCCGGCTCGGGGTAGATGCCGAACGCGGCGTCGTTGAACAGCGCGATCCCGCCGTCGGGGTGGCAGGTCGCCATGAGCGCCGAACGCATGCGCGCCAGCGGTTCGGCGACGAGGGCCCGCGCCTCGGGGTGGCCGGTGTTGGCCAGCAGCGCCAGGGCGTGCGTGAGCCGGATCTGGTACATCGGCGAGCGCTCGAAATGCATGCCGTCGGCGAGGACCTGCTCGGGCAATTGTTCGCGGAGGATGCCCAGGCCGGTGGCCAGCCAACGCCGCGCGTCGGGGCCGTCGAAGCAGGCGCCGGTGAAAGCGAGCGCCAGGCCGTTCTCGAGGAGATGGTTGCCGAGGAGGTGGTACTCGAGCCGCCGGGAGAGGTGCTCCGCCTGCCGCCAGATCGTGGGCCACAGCGCCGCGACGTCCCGGGAGGCCGCCGCGAGGAGGCAGAGCGTCGGCAGACGCAGCGACGTCGGGTAGGGGGCCCAGCCGACGGCCCCGGCGGCCGGCGGGTGCCGCCGCTCCCAGTCGAGGGCCGCCTCCAGCCGTTCCCGGGGCGGGAGGGCGTGAATCCACTCGAGATAATGGAGGTTGTAGCGCCAAAGCAACGGCGCCCCGGCGGGGTTCCAGTCGGGTGGCCAGCCGATCCGGCGCTCGTCGCCGACGAAGGTGAAGCGTCCCTCCCGCAGGGCTTCCGCGGTATTGGCCTGCGGATCGGGGAGGAGCCAGTCGGCGACCGGCTGCAGACGCAGCGACGGCACGGGCGGGGGACGGCGGCCGGCCACCCAGGAGGGATCACGGGCACCGGGCCGGGCGCGCTCGAGGAACTGGGCGAGCAACTGTCCGCCGCGGAGGTGGCGGAGCGTGCGCAGGAGCCTGCCGACCTTCATCGAATCGCGACCGACCGGCCGTCTCGGAGCGACTCGAGGATCCCGAAGGTAGCGCGGGTGGTTCGCGACAGGGAGTCGAACGGGATCGGCCATTCTCCACCCCCCCGCACCGCTCCCAGGAGGGCGGCGATCTCGGCGTCGAAGCCCTTGTCCTGCGAGCCCTTCACCGCCGCGTGCCCCCCGCCGTGGAACGTCGTGGCGCGGTAGTTGTCGAGGACCGCGGTCACGCCGTCGGCGCACACCTCGCCACGCTCCTTGGGCACCTGGGCCGAGCCGTGGGCCAGGTACTGGATCGTGGCCAGCGACCCGTCGGCATAGCAGAGGGTGGCGACGAGGGAATCCTCCGACACGGCGCGTCGGTCCGCCGTCCGCACCGACGAGGCCGACACGGCGACAGGCTCGCTCCCGACGAGGTACTCGGCCAGGTCGACGAAGTGGCACACCTCGCCGATCACCCGGCCGCCGCCACGCTCCGGGTCCTGGACCCAGGAATCGCTCGGCGCCATCCCTGCGTTGACCCGGTAGTTGACCACCAGCGGGGTGGAACGGCCGGCGAAGGCCGCGCGGATGGCACGGGCGTGGGGGGAGAAGCGTCGATTGAAGCCGACGGTCAGGCAGGGACCGGGCCGCGGCAACGAACGCACCGCCTCCTCGATCCGGTCGAGCTCCTCCGGCGACATGCACAGGGGCTTCTCCACGAACACGTGCTTGCCCGCCTCGAGAGCCCGGAGGACGAACCCGGCGTGGGTATGGTGCTGCGTCGCCACGAACACCACCTGCGTCTGTGCGTCGGCCAGGAGCTCGTCGACGCTCGTGGTGGCGAAGCGGAAACCGTGCCGCTTTCCGGTCTCGACGGCGCTCATGCCGGTGGCGGTGCAGAGGCCGGTGAGGACGACGTCGGCCTGCCGTGCCAGCGCCGGGAGCAGCACGCTCTTGGCGAAGTTGCCGGCTCCGATGAAGCCCACGCCGAGCTTGCCGGCCGCCGCGGGCCGCGTCGAGGGGAGTTCCACGAGGCGCCGGGGAGGAGCCGGCGCCGCCGGCTGGGGATAGTCGATGACGATGCCGAGGTAGGGCTCCTTCGTCTTCCCCTCGAGGAGATCGTAGGCGCGGAGTGCGTCGTCGACGGCGAAGTGATGGGT
Organism: uncultured Planctomycetaceae bacterium; assembly: GCA_963923225.1. Taxonomy (GTDB): domain Bacteria; phylum Planctomycetota; class Planctomycetia; order Pirellulales; family UBA1268; genus QWOP01. Next base: position 33,604 of record CAWUOA010000001.1, on the reverse strand, counting down.
GGTGAGGGCGGCGGGGGTGACGGCCCCGGCCGCCACCAGATCGACGAACGCGCCGATGTTCCGTTGCTCCGTCCAGCGGACGTAGGCGTAGGGATAGTCGTGCCCCCCTTCCTCGTAGGCGGGGTCGTACCGGCCCGGCCCGTACGACATGCTGAGACGAAGGTCGAGCTCCTTGCGGTAGAAGGGATCACGCGGGACGTCCATGCCCACCATCCCCACCACCACCACGCGTCCCTTCGGCCGGCAGGCCTCGGCCGCGACCTCGATCGGTTCGTTCGACTTCGTCGCCGCCGCCACGATCACGGCGTCGACGCCGTGGCCGTCGGTGAAAGACGCCGCCGCCTCGGCCAGGCCGCCGTCCACCGTCTCGTCGGCGCCGAGACGCCGTGCCAGCTCGCAGCGGGCCGGGGAGGGGTCGGCGCCGATCACCCGGCATCCGGAGGCCTTGAGCAGTTGCACGGTGAGCAGCCCGAGGAGCCCCAGGCCGATCACGGCGACGCTTTCGCCCAGTCGCAGATCGGCCTGCCGCACCCCCTGCAGCGCGATCGAGCCGAGCGTCGCGTAGCTGGCGTCGGCGAAGCTCACCCGGTCGGGGAGGCGGACGCAGAGATTCCGCGGGACGAAGTTGAACTCGGCGTGCGTGGCGTACCCGGCGCCGGCGCAGGCGACACGGTCCCCCGCCCGGAATCCCGAGCGCTCGCCCGCCTCCACCACGGTCCCCGCGCAGGAATAGCCGAGCGGGATCGGCGTGTCGAGCTTGGCGAAGACCTTCGTCATCGTCGGCGCGAGGCCTTCGGTGCGGATCTTGTCGATCACCTTCCGCACCAGATCCGGCCGCGCCTGCGCCTTGCCGATCAGCGACTTCTTCGCGAGCTCCACGATCATGCGCTCGGTTCCGGCCGACACGAGGCTGGCGGCGGTCTGCACGACCACCCCCCCCGACTTGAGCGCCGGGCCGGGGACGTCCGCGAGCCACAGTTCGCCGGTGCGATAGGACTGGATGATTTGTTTCATCGGGAGTGGGCGGTGGGTTGAGGGGACGTGGGAGTGGGGCTTCGGCGGCCCGTCGTCGCCGCCTCCCGAAAGAGGGAGCGGGTGGCGGTGACGGCGGTGGAGTTCCGGACGAAGGCCCCGGCGTAATCGTGGGCCGCCCGGGACATCGCTTCCCGATCGGGTCCGGACATGCCGGCACAGGATTCGATCACGTCGACGAAGCCCTGGACGTCGTCGAGTGACCGCACCCAACCGACCCGTCGATCATCCAGGTCCAGCCACGGCGTGCGGTCGCTGATCAGCGCCGGCACCCCGGCGGCGAAAGACTCGAAGATCACGTGGCCGAAATTCTCGCCCCGGGTCGGGAACAGGAACAAATGGTGCTGGCGCAAGGTGGACTGCACGCGGTCATGGGGAATCTCGCCGTGCCACACGACCTCCACGTTCCCCGGGCAACGTGAAGCGGAAAGTTCGCAGGAGGCGGCATAGCGGGCGTCTTCCTTCGGTCCGTACACGTGGAAGCGCACCGGAACGCGAACCCTCGCCAGTGCTTCGATCGCGAAGTCGAGGTTCTTCTTGGGGGAGACGCGGGAAAGAAAACAGATCTCCAGCGGCGGCGGGGGAGTGGCCAGCGACGTCGGCGGCAGGTATCCGCCGACCTGCTGGGTGAGGTTCGGTGCGACGACGATCGACTCGCCGCGGCCGGAGCGTTGACGCCGGATGTCGTCCGCCTCGAGCGTGCTGCAGCCCTGCCAGAAAAGTCCTGCGTGGAGTCCGAACGCATCGGCGAAACGTCCGAAGGCGTGCTTGCGTCGTGACTTGATCGCCAGGGCACCGGCGGAAAACTCTCCGCGTGGGGCGATCACCCAGCCACAACGGGTTCCCTCGAACCCCGCTCGTCTCGCCAGGAGAGGCAGGATGGAGAAGGTCCGGCTGAAGTAGCTGTTCAGATAGACGACGTCGGGGCGGATGTCCCGGAAGAATCGCGAGAGTCCGGAGAGGCCGAGCGCACGGCGCGTCCCGTAGAAGACGCGTGCCTTTCCCACCTCGGTCCAGCGATCGAGAGGCACGTCGGAGTACGGAGAAGAATCGCCGAGATCGCGATCCGACGTGACCACGTGGAAGTCGAACTCGTCGCCGAGCGTCTCGACGAGGTTGTGGATCGACTGGACCGGTCCTCCGGCCTTGCACGCGGGGAGGTAGTGGGTGGCGAAAACCAGGATCCGCGGTCGTGTCCCCCGTTCATCTGCCATGCCGCGAGCCGCTCCCGTGCACGGTGTCGCGAATGGCCGCGACGGTGCGTCGGGCGATGACGTCGTAACGGAAGCCCTCGCGCACCGGCGCCCATGTTTCCCGGACGGCGGTTCTGTCGACGGGATGGTCGAGTCGAGCGGCGATCGCCGCCGCGAATGCGTCGGTGTCGCCCGAGGGCACGATCGTACCCACGGCGGGATCGTTGACCGCGTCGGCGGCGGCGCCGACGGTGTCCGTCGTCACGACATGGACGCCGGACGCGAGGGCCTCGAGGAGGGCGACGCTCCACGTCTCCCCCACGGAGGGCAGCGCCACCATGTCGGCGATGGCGTACCACCCGGCGATTTCGGACGGTTCGACGAAGCCTCGGAACTCGACTCGGTCGGCGATCCCCGACGACTCGGCCATCGCTTCCAGCGCGGGGCGCTCCACGCCGTCGCCGATGATGATCAGCCGCGCGCGGTGGGACTTCGCCACCTTGGCGAAGGCGTTGACCAGGAGATCGACCCGTTTGAACGGCACGAGCCTCCCGACGAACAGCACGACAGGGTCGTCACCGACTCCCAGTCTCCGCCGCAGGGAATCCCGCTCGCCATCCAACTCCACGCTTCGTGAGTGGAGCGCCTCCACGTCGGGCACGTTGGGCAGGGCCCACATCCTGTCGGGATTCGCCCCGTACGCGAGCAGGTATTCGCGTGCCCAGGTGCCGGTCGGAAAGCACCCGGCGGCCCCCTTCACCACCGATCGGACGAGCGGGTACTTGATCACTCGCCGCCACGACGCTCGCGGTTCGCTGAGATGCGACTCGCTCATCAGGAAATAGGGGATCCGTCTCCGGCGGGCGTGCGCCATCGCCGCGATCATCGTGGGGTAGTTGTATCCGCCGATGATCAGCGCGTCGTGCGAGGCCTCGTCGAGTCGTCGGCGGATGAGGGGATTCCAATAGGAGAACCCCTGCGACGGGAACGCCGCCATCACGTTGGTGCCAGGGAGCACCTCGGAACTGAACCGCTTCTCCCAGGCCGCCTTCCAGGGGCGGTCCGCGGTGACCGAGGCGCAGTAGTAGACGTGGAGGGACGTACCGGGAACCGACGCCACCGCGTCCCAGAACGGGTCCCTGTACGGCGTGGGGATCGGGGTGATCACCCCGATGTCGAGAGTCTTCCCGCCGCCCCGGGCTCCGTCACGCCCGGCCGTTCCGCCCGTCATGACGTCGTCTCCGCGCCGGGCAGATTCGCGCGTGGATGTTCGCGGTATCGTCCCGCCGCCCAATCCGAGCACACGCCACGGTAGGAGGTGGCGAGTTTTCCCACGAAGGACGCGTACTGCTTCATGGATCGGCCGCAGAAGGGCGCCGTGATCGTCCGTGCCAGCGCGATCGCCATGGTGATGGCCATCCAGGCGAACATCGACACCGACCGACCGGTCTTCGCGTACCAGATGGCGGTGTTGCGTTTCATCAGATGGTTGGCCCGGCTGGTGAAGTCGTAACCCGAGATCTTCTGCAGGTGCAGGATGCTCTCCACGGGCACGTAATGACGTTCCCAGCCTTTCCGCTCGGCCTGCCAGTCCCAGTCGACCTCGTCCATGTAACACCAGAACCCTTCGTCGTAGAGGCCGACGTCGAGAATCGCCTCCTTCCGAACGAGGAGGCAGCATCCGTTGAGGGACGGCACACGGACGGGTTCCTTCGCCGCCTCGCTTTTCCGGGGTGGGGTTCGGCCGAGCGCCGTCGCCACGTAGGAGCTCGCACTTCCGAAAAGACTCGGCCAATCGAGGATCGTGTTCTGGACGTCCCCCTTGTTCCGGAGCCACACCATCGGCCCGACCTTGCCCACCGATGGCCGCGCCAGCATGTAATCGACGAGCGTGCCGATGAACGCGGGATTGCAGACGACCGTGTCCGGGTTGAGGATCAGGACGAAATCGGCTCCGTCCTCAAGCGCCTTGCGGATTCCGGCGTTGTTCCCGCCGCAATAGCCGAGATTGCCCCCGGAAGACATCGAGATCACTTCCGGGAACTCGGCTTTCGCCCACGGGAGCGATCCGTCCGTCGACGCGTTGTCGACGTAGACGATCCGCAGCGGCGTGTAGTCGACCTGCCGGAACGACTGGAAACAGGCCTCGATGAGGTGTTTCTCGTTGTAGCCGACGATGACGACGTAGACCGTGGGTCGGCGTGGAGGCTGATTCGTCATGGCGAAACGCGGCCTTGCTGGGAGTTGACGGCTCAAGTCGTTCGCCAGGAGGCGGGGAGATTCCGCTCGACCTCGATGCCCGCGAACGTGGACGTCTTCCGCGGTCCGTGCTTCTTCGCCCAGGCCGCCATTCGCTCGATTCCCTCCTCGAGTTCGATGGTCCGGTGCTTGCCGAAGACGCGCTCCGAGCGGGCGCTCGAGGAGAAGGCGTGGACGACCTCGTTCCGCGGGGCGAGGTGCGTGACCTGAGCCGGCACACCGAAGGCGGCCGCCACCGCCTTGGCGACGTCGAGCACGGTGCGCGGCGACTCGCTCCCCACGTTGAAGACCGTATTGCGGGCGGCGGGATTGTCGACGCAGTCGACGATGTGCGGTGCGACGTCGTCGATATGGGTGAAGGCACGCGTCTGCAGGCCGTCGCCGAACACCGGCATCGGCTGTCCCTGCATGACGTTGTTCATGAAGATCCCCACGACGTTGCGGTAGCGATCGCCGATGTTCTGGTTCTCGCCGTAGACGTTGTGCGGGCGGAAGACGGTGTAATCGAGGCCGAACATGTGGTGGGCGGCATGGAGGTCGAGTTCGACGGCGTACTTCGCCACGCCGTAGGGATCCTCCGGCGTCGGTGTCGTCTCCTCCGACATCGGCGTCTGGCCGGCGCCGTAGACCGCGATCGAACTGGTGAACACGAACCGTTTCACCGTGCCGACGTTGAGCGAGGCGTTGACGAGGTTCATCGAGCCGATGAGGTTGTTGCGGTAGTTGTAGCAGCGGATGAAATGGGAGAGCCCCTCCGCCGCGTAGGCGGCGAGGTGGTACACGTAGTCGAAGCGGTGCTCGGCGAAGAGGCGGTCGACGAGGGGTGAGTCGTTGATCGACCCTTCCACGAAGGTGGCTCCCGTGGGCACGTTCTCGGCGAAGCCGCCGCTCAAGTCGTCGAGCACCACGACGTCGTGGCCGCGCTCGAGACAGAGCTTCGCCACGTGCGATCCCATGAACCCCGCGCCGCCGGTGACCAGACTCTTCGTCGTCATTGGTAGTCTTTCCTGGAAGTGCAAAAAACGTCGTGTGTCGTGTGAACGGTTACCGGACGCCGTGCCATCGCGAAGCCAGCCGGAAGTCGAGGCTGCGGAACCAGAACTCGGCGAGTGAACCCGCTGCCCCCACGACGTCGCGCCGGGCCCGGTCCCCACGTCGGACTCGTGCAGCCAGCCACCGGACCAAGGGTTCCGTCACGGCGGACCAGCCGAACCGCTCGCGGGCCCGATCGAAGGCAGCGGGGTCGATGGCCCCCTGTTCCACGTCCCGTTTGGTTCCGAGGATCGCACGGGCGAGGGCGTCGGGGTCGCCCGGCCGTACGCACCTTCCCAGTCCCTGTCCCTCGATGAAATCATGCTGGATGCGGGCTCCGCTGACCACCATCGGAAGTCCGGCCCACAGGTAATCGGTGAGCCGGGTTCCCAGGCAGCATCGCGTTTCCAGGGAATCCGGATAGGTCGACACCGCGGCGTTCGCGTCGAGGAGGTGGGGGCCCATGTCACGGTAAGGGACGCGATCGGTGATGAAGAACACCGTCGAATCGGTGAGGCCGCGGGCGTCGGAGGCCTCACGGGCCTGCCGCGCGCGGAGCGTCATGTTGTCGAACAGCGACCCGCCCGGACCGCGGGGCTGGCCGATCCCCAGGAACACCAGGCGCACGGCCGGGTCCTGCCGGCGCACCAGGTCCATCGCCTCGACGAGCGTCACCGGATCCTGCCAAGGGAGGAGATTGCTGCTCCAGAGGAGGAGGAAATCGTCGGCCCCGACTCCCGGCAGCCGCGCGCGGAGCGGATGGCCGTCGGCGCGGGGGGGCGTTTGCGGAACCCCCATCGGCACGACCCCCAGCCGGTCGCGCCAGGCCGGATCGCGTCGGGATTGGCCGACGCCGAGCAGGCCGGCGCCGTTCATCATCCCCAGCCACAGGTCGAGCTGAGGCTCGGTGGTACAGACGACGTAGTCGGCCACCGCCAGTTGGGCGAGCGTCCAGCGGACGAGCCGCCGGTGGTGCCGCTCCATGATCGCGTCGGGCACCTCCGGCCAGCATTCCATCACCTCGAACGCCTGGGGCGTGTAGAGGTCGAGCACGATGCGGATTCCCGACCGGACGACGTCGAGGAACCGATCCGAATTGAGACCGAGCGTGTAGAGGACGTCGTGGGAGTCGAGGAGCGCGCGGAAGTCGCGCCGGCTCCTGCAGGGCACGATTCGCACCCCGGGGACTTCGTCGTTGGCCGCCTCCCGGGCGGCGAAAGTCACGTCGCAGTGCGGCGACAATGCCTTGCCGATCTCGGACTGCCGGATTCCCACGGCCGACATCTGACCGCCGATGGGTTCGGCGATCGGGACGAGCACGCGCGGCCGATCAGTCACGGGTCCGCCCCGTTCCAGGCCGCAGCCAGCGCATTTCCGGCAACCGGGAGGGCGAGTGCATCTCCAGATGCCTTCGATAGAGGATCGCCGGGCTGCGGACGAGGAGCTCGGCGCCGGTGCCGAGCAGCGTCAACGTGCGCTTCCATTGTCCCTTGAGGATCGCACCCACCGGTCTGGACACGACTTCGAGCAGGAACTTGATGATGCACTTCGCGAGGGGTTCGAACTGGTTCTTGAGGGTGAAGATCATGTAGCCACGTTCGAAACGCGCCTTCGTCGGCCTTCCAGCGGTCGGCGTTTCGAGGTGGTTGTGGTGGTGGATCACCCCCGTCGTGCTGAACGCGGCCTTGTACCCCAGGTAGCGGCCCCTGCGGATCAGATCGATCTCCTCGAAGTACATGAAGAACACCGGATCGATGACGCCGACGTCCTCGTAGAACGACCGTCGAGCCATCAGCGCCGCGCCGGATCCCGTGTCGGTGTGGTACCAGGGCTTGACCCGTCCATCCCAGGCGTCCTGGATGAACTCCGGCGTGGCGGCCAGGATCTGCGAGAAATTCTTGTCGAAGCGGTCGTTGTCGTAGTTCTCGATCATCGCGGTGACGACACCGATCGACGGGTCCGCGGCGAACGGTTTCCGTAGTTCCGTGAGCCAGTTCTCCTCCACCCAGGTGTCGGTGTTGAGGAGGACGAGAAAATCGGCCCCGTCTTCCACGGCGACGCGGATTCCCTCGTTGTTGCCGGCGGCGAACCCGAGGTTGCGCGAGTTCCTCACCACCCGCACCTGGGGGAAGTTCGACGTGACGAAATCCACGCTCCCGTCGACCGACGCATTGTCGATGACGTACACGGAAAAGTGCTCGTCCTTCGTCGCCAAGAGGCTCGTCAGGCATCGATGGAGCCATTTCGAGTCGTTGAAGCAGAGGACAAGAACGGCGATGTGTCCCTGGCCTCCCCCATGGCGGGAGGCGTCTTCCGTCGTGTGTGACATGGTGTGCACTTGCAACCCGTGCCAGCCGTCAAGCCGCCATGTTCGGGGCGATGGCCGCACGCATTCCGCCGGGGGCGGAGGCGGTCCGCGGCGGCAGCGGCTTCTGCCAGCAATGGTCACCGAGAATGACCGCCAGTCCGAACATCATCCAAAGAAAGGTGCCGGAACCGCCGGGGGCGAACAGCGTCACCTCGCCGAAGTTCGAAACGATCATGCATGCCAGCGTGAGCAGCGCCGGAACGTTGTGTGACCGCACCAAGCTCACGACCATCGTCAGCAGGAACAGGACGAACGCAGCCGCTCCGAAGATTCCCCCCTCCTCCAGCACCGCGGAAATGAGGAATCCCTTCTCCGCCGGCGCCGTGAACAACGTCGCCCCCTGTACGAAAAAGTCGTTCTTCGCCACGCCGAAACCGATTCCGTGCCAGGGGTTCTCGCGAAAGTTGGCCATCGATTCGTCGATTTTTCCCTGCCGTGAACTGAGCATCGTCTCGGTGCTGAGCTCGGTGGTCTCCGTCTGGTCCCATTTGTGGAGGAACATGACCGCCTGCTTCGTCACCACGCGATCCGCCGCGACGTCGAGGATCAGCAGTCCGCAGGCCATCACCATCGCCGCAGCCGCGAGCGTGGCGCGAGAGACGTGGGGCTTGAACAGCCTTCCGTCACGAACCACTTTCCTGGCTTCGAAAGGCAGGACGACGAGGAGGGGAACCGCCGTCGCGAACAGCGACGTCCGCGATTGCGAATAGACCATGAAGATCAACCAAGTCGCGATCAGCGGGAGCGTGAGCAACCGCTGGCGGTAGTGCGAGAAAAGGTAGATGCTCACCAGAAAGATCACGAACAACGAGGCGTAGGCGGCGTGGGCGTTGGGGTGCAGGAACGCGCCGTTGAAGAGCGAATCCGAAATCGCGATGTCGGTGTCGCGCAGACGGTAGACGAGGAAGTTGCGGCTCTGGCCGGTCGCCACGGCGGCGACGCCGACGACCGCGGTCGCGACGATCTGTGACACCACCCATTCGCTGAGATCGACCTTGGTGCGGCGCAAGACGGCCGTTCCGGCGAACACCATGGTCATGAGAATCCAGAAGTTGAAGAGCTTGAGCAGCGCGATGTGGGTGTACCATCCGCTCGCGAAACTGCAGGCCGCCATGGTGAAGACGTACACCATGAGCGTCGCGTAGGTGCCTTTCATGCCACCGGCCCCGCCGCCGCGCGTGGCGGCAAGATCGATCAGAAAGCGTGCACAGGCGAGCATCGGCAGGACGAGTCGCGCCACGGTCCAGACGACCGTCTTGGGTACGAAGGCTTCGTTGAGGATCAGGCCCAGGGCGCTGATGAGGACCGCCTTGTAGGCGGCTGAAGGCTTCCAGAACACCATCACCGTCAGGATCGCGAAGAAGATCGAGGAGCCGGGAATGCCGCCGAGGTTGAGAAGGACGAGCGCCAGGGTGAGGGCGGCGTCCTTCGCGATGCGGGCGGCGTTGAGGGGGGCCCGCGTCGGCGACGTCATCTCGCCCACGGCCACCCCAGGGGGGTAGGGGACGCCCGGATGGGCGAACACGCTGGCTGTCGACATGGGATTCTCAGCAGTGGTTGTCGTCGGGTGCATGCACGCCGAAACGACATGGAGGAAGGAGCCGTCCCCCGCCGGCGTCTTCGCCGAGGAACGTGGAGGTCATCCGGCGCAGACCTCGGAAAACGTACCGGCAGCGATCAATCGGCCGTGTTCGAATCGGTACACCCTGTCACAGTTGGCGACCGTGGTCAGGCGGTGGGCGATGATGATCAGCGTCTTCTGGCCATGGAGGGCATTGACCGCGTGCATCACGTCCCGCTCGGTGTCGGTGTCGAGGGCGCTGGTCGCCTCGTCGAGAACGAGCACGGGGGGGTCGTGGTACAGGGCCCTCGCGATGCCGATCCGCTGCCGCTGCCCCCCGGAAAGCCGCACGCCCCTCTCGCCGACCATCGTGTGCTCGCCTTCGGGAAGGGTCGCCATGAAATCGTCGAGGCGTGCCGCCTTGATCGCTCGGTCGAACGCCGCCTGGTCGAAGCGATCCTCGGGTACTCCGAAGGCCACGTTCCGCCGCAGCGAATCGTCGCAGAGGTAGATCGACTGGGGGACGTAACCGACGAGTCTCTGCCAGCCCCGCACGTCGGTCGCGATGTCGACCCCGTCCACCGTCACGCGTCCTTCCTGCGGCGCGATCAGGCCGAGGATGACGTCCACGAGGGTGCTCTTCCCAGCGCCGCTCCCCCCGACGATTCCGACCGAGGCGCCCTGCGGAATCGTGAACGAGACGTTCTCGAGGGCGTTGCGATCGGCGCCGGGATAACGACTGGTGACGGACTCGACCGCGATCGTGTCCTCGAACCGCATCGGCGCCGCGGATGAACACTCCGGAATCGGCCGGGCGGAGAGTTGGAGTTCGGAGTGGATCTCGTCGATCAGCGCCTTTCCGAAACGCATCGCCTGGGTCGCCTGGGCGAGTCGATTGACCGAGGGGAGCATCTTGAAGGACGCCGCGGCGAACAGCCCGAGCGTGGGGATCATCTCCTGCGGGCCGAGGCCCTGCGCGTGAAGCACCAGGGTGAGCACGCAGAGCGATCCGATGGCGAGAATCTCGTACCAAATCCGCGGAATCGCCCCGATGAAGTTCTGGCGGGTGAGAATCTGGACGTACCGCGAGCGGTTGGCGACGAACGGCTCGATGAACCCCTTCTCGACACCGGCGACGATGACGTCCTTCACGCCGTTGAGTCCCTGCAGCATGTGTTTGGAACTCTGGGTGTGATGCTGCTGGGCGATGCCCCCCCAGCGGACCAGTCGCTTTCGCGTGACACGGTCGAGGACGAACGTGGCGGCCGTCGCCAGCGCGCCCACCACCAGGGCGCCGACCGGTTCGAACCACAGGAGCGTCGCCATGATGCCCACCACGGCGAGTGATTCCGCAAGCGCCCCGAGGAGGAACGTGACCGTGCCCGCCATCGGCGTGACGTCGTTGATGACGCGAATCAGGGAGGCGGAATTGCGCTGGAGATGGAAGGTCCAGGGCTGACCCAAATAGACGGTGAACAACCGCTCCGCGACGCGATTCTGCAGTCGCTCGATGAACTTGAGCTGTCTCCAGACGGCGAACAGGACGAACGCGGCCTTGACCAGGTAGAGCAGGAGCAGCGCGCCGAGCCCCCAGAAGAGCAACGTGGAGCGATCGACGCCGCCGATCCACTGCAGCGACGGCGGCAGGTGGCGAAGCATCCCGGAATCGCTGCCGCCGGCCATCAGCGTCAGGGCGGGTATGACCAGGCCGAGGCCGACCATCTCCAGCAGCATGCTGATCAGCATCCACACGAGGAGCCCCGCGGCGGAGACCTTCTCCGCGGGCTCGAGCATGGCCCAGAGTTTCGCGATCGTCTTCATGGGGTGGCACCCGCCTCCCCGCCGGGGGCGGAGATATCGCCGCGCCGCGCCGTGACGCGGCCCGGGGACACGATCATCGTGGCTCGAGTTCCACGTCCTCCAGTTCGATCGACACCCCCTGGTTGAGGAACCGAACCGTCACCAGGAGCCGCTGCCGGCCGCGCCGCTCGACGACCGTGCCCTCCAGGCCGAGGAACGGTCCGCTCCGCACACGGACGCGATGCCCGGCTTCGAGCCGCGCCTCCGGTGTGAGCGGAACACCCGCGTCGATGAGACGCTTGATCGAGCGGAGGTCGTCCAGAAGGACCGTCTCGTCGCCGACGGGGAGCCAGCGGGCGATCGTATTGGTGGCCAACGTCAGGCGGCGCTGATCGTCGTCGACCCTGGCGAAGACGTATCCGGGAAAGAGCGGAACGAACGATTCCCTCGTTCGCCCACCCGGCGATTTGACCCGTCGCTTCACCAGGGGCGCGTAGAACGGGACTCGCAGTGCTGCGAGTCTCCGGGCCAAGTCCTTCTCGCGCCGCGCGAGCGTGTAGAAAGCCAGCCATTTCCTGCCGGGTTCCGGGGAGTTCTCCGCGGGCTCGAGGAGGTTCGCCGGGTAGATGTCCGGCTCGCGGGGAAGAAGCGGCATCGGAAAGCCTCCGCGCGGACTCCGTTCCCGTGGGTGGCAAGTGAGATTGCTCCCCGAGATGTATGGAAGTGTCTGATAAGATTGGAGTTGCGCCGAACGGGGCGGCGCCGTCGGAGTGGCTTTGGCCATCGTCCAAGATACACCTTACGAATTGGCGGTCGCAAGGAAACCGCGGAATCGAGCGAAAAACGGCGATGCACCACCCGAGGACGTCCCTCTGGAGAGGGGCCCTCGCCGGGGCGGACCCGGTCCTGTGGGCCGGGGGGGTCACAGCGCTCAGCGGCGCTTGGTGCGACGCGGGCCGGAGTGTTGCGGGGAGGCCACTTTTCCCGCCGCGGCGGGGCGCTCGGCCGGCGTCGGTGACTCGCCGAGGGAGATCGCCATCCAGCCATCGGTGGCGGTCGCCTGAAGAACCTTCAGGTCGGCGAGCTTGGGATCTTCGACGAACGCCTCCGGCAGGAGTGGCAACGGCCTCTCCTTGGGGAAGATCTTGCCGAAAACGGCGCGGAGGGCGATCTCGGCCCGCCCCTGCCTGCCGGCTCCGCCGATGTGGACCGGCCCCTCGCGCTCGAGGAACAGTTGCGGGTCGGCCGCCTTGGGGCGGTAGCTGACGCTGGCGACGATGTCGTTCCACTGCCGGCGGCCACTCTCGAGCGAATCGAGTGCCACGCGAATGTGCACCAGGCCGTCGCGGTACTGCACCCGCAGCGGCTGCGAGGCGGCGAACCCGACGACCACGTCCTCCGGGAGGTCGTCCGGCGAACGCCGATCGACGCCGGCCCTGTCGCAGAGCAGATGGACCAGGTCCTCCAGCGGCAGCCGCCGGCCGGCGAGGTCGAGGCGCTCCAGCGCGTTGTTGATCGCCGATTCGTGCACCTGGAGCGAGAGCATCGAACCGAGCGGGGCCCGCGGCCGCGGCGTGAAGGCGGCGAGCTGGTCGTCGGCCGCGAGCCGCAGCCGCGCCATGGCGATGCCACCGGAGGTCTCGAGGTTGACTGGGGTCGGTTCGAGGCCGAGGCGAACGAGCGGCCCCCAGGCCTGCGTGCGGATCCGCTCCGCCGCCTCCACCAGGCGCGGTTCGACCTGCTGATCGACCTCGCGGCAGGCGCGGGAGACGATCTTGTCGATCACCTCCCGGTTGGCCTCGGGAAGGTGCTCCTCGTGCTGGTTGCGGGCGATGTTGCGCACCAGCGACCGCATGATCGGGACACCGTCGAACGTGGTCTGGATGTCCGCCAGCTGCGAGCGCGACGACGCCGAGCCGCGTGACTTCCCCAGACTCAGCCCACCGTCGTCGAGCGACACCGGCTTGCGGACGGTGAACGACGAGTTCCCCTTGGAGACCAGTGCCACCGGGCCGGTCTCGGTCACCGTGCGCGACGCCACCTGCCCCCGCACCTCGAGGAGCACGGAGATGCCGTCGGCGTCCGGGGTGAATCGCACCGCGGTGCGCTGCTCCACCCGGCTCGTCCCACGCACCTGCCGGCCGAGGACGGTGTCGTCGACCGGCGCCGACGTGACCTGCGTCGGCGGGAGCACGCGTTCGACGAACTTCTGGTGGATGGCGACACGGACATTGGCCGCGATGTACTGCTCGCGGACCGCCGCGGCGAGCGCCGCGGCGGGCGCGCCGCCGCTCTCGAGCCCCGACAGCACCGCCACGATCGCCGCCCCTTCGGCGGGGGTCGGCGAGGATTCGTAGCGCTCGAGCCGGGCGAGCAGGTCGGCGACCCGTTCGGCGGACGACTCCGTCGGCGCGTCGTCCGCGCCGCCGGCCGCGGGGATGGCGGCGCTCCACACCGCCTCGCGCCGCCTCGCGGCGAGCACCGCCCGGCGGAGGTTGGCGGCGCCGCCGGAGTCGCCCTTCGCCGCGGCGGCGTCGGCCAGGGCCAGCCCCGAGGTGATCGCCGTGCGGAACGCCTCCAGTGCGGCGGCTGCGTCGGCGTCGCCCGGACCCTCGGTGGCCGCCACGCGGCGCACCAGTGCCAGCGTGTCCGTCGCCCAGCCCGAGGAGGGAGCCGGCTCGGTCTTCGCCACCTGCTCGAGCTGTTCGAGCAGCGTCGCCGGGGCCGGCCAGCCGCGGGCGCGGGCCTGCTCGTGCGGCCCCTTGGTGTCGCCGCGATCGCGGCCGAGAATCCGCTCGCCGGAGCGGATCCGGTCGATCAACCGTCCGTTTCCCGCCGTGGCCTGCCGCTGCGGGAAGGGGACGACGCTCCCCCGGGAGGCGCGCATCTCCTCGAACGAATCGCGGATCCAGGTGGCGATCGGCCCGCGGCGGTGATCGCCCGGGCCGTCGAGTTGCGGCACGCCGGAGCCGATCGTCTCGAGCGCGTCGCCGTCGGGGGCCCGGTCGCCGGCGAGAAGCCCACGCGGCTCGGTGGCCGGTTTCGGCTCCACCAGCGGCACCACCGCCGCGTCGTCTGTCGCGCCTTCGTCCGGCGAGTACGCCACGGCGACGACCGCGCCTTCCACGTCTCCCGCGTCATGAACACCGACGGCGGCAGGTGCCGCGCCGGGAAAGCGTGCCGGTGCGTCGGGCCGAGGCGCCACCGCAGGCACCGCCGGGGGAACGCGTCGAGGCGGGCGTGGCCGGGCCGCGGGATCGAGCACCGAGGCGGGGGAGCCGGCATGGATCGCGGTGCCGACGAGACCCGCCCCCGCGACGGCCACCAGGCCGCCGAGGAACGCCGCCGCCACGCCCCGTCCTGCCGCCCTGACTGCCATGCGCGTCCCGTGCCTCTGGAGGGCCCCGGAAGACCCTGCCGTACGAGCCGAATGTTCCCGCCTCGTCGTCAGATCGACAGGCACGGAGGGAAAAATCGATCCGGTCGGGACGACGCCTGCACATTCCGCAGCTTCCGCAGCTTCACACCGCGGCGGCACCGCCCAGGAGATGGGGCCGTGCCGGAGCGGGAAGGGCGGATCTCACCCGCGCGTGCCCGGTCGGAACGCCTGTTCGAGCCTGGCGGTCCAAGCGTCGACCAGGGTCGGCAGATGGGCATTGCGGTCGATGCCGTCGAGGGCGTCGAGCCCGATTCGCAGTCCCTCGGCCGCCTCGTCCGCCGTCCCCTGCCAGCGGCGCACGGCGGCCGTCAGGTCGGCATCCGTGACCGGCACGCCGGGCCCGGGATCCACGCCCCCCTCGGCACCCGCGTCGTGACGCAGCGCCGCCCGGAAGAAGTCGAGCGCCGCCCCGAGCACGACGCGCAGCCGCGCCCGCCGGGGCGGGGCTTCCTTGCCCGCCGCCTCGACCACCGCCTGCACCTCGCGAGAGAGATCGACGCCGTGGAGAGGACGGGCGGAGAGCATCGAGAGCAGCCGCGTGCGGAAGCGTGCGGTTTCGGCGTCGAGGAGGAGACATGCCCGGTCGACGCTCCCGCCGGACCGGGCCGCCGCCGCCGCGATGGCAGCGTCGTCGATGCCCGTGCCGTCGATCGTGCCGGAGGCGATGCCCCGGCGCAGCGCCCCGGCGACCACCGACTCGGGAAGGGGGGCGAAGCGCACGATCTGCGACCGCGAACGGATCGTGGGGAGTTGGCGTTCGAGCGCCGTGCCCACCAGGACGATCACCGCCCCGTCCGGCGGCTCTTCGAGGGTCTTGAGAAGGCAGTTGGCCCCCTCCTCCGCCAGGCTGTCGGCGTCGAGGAGGATCGCCACCTTCCGCCGGCCGAGCGCGGGCTTGAGGAGGATCCGCCAGCAGAGTCCCTCGCGCATCCGGTTCTCCCGGTCGCCGATGAGGAGTTCCAGCGGGATCGTGGCCCGGTCCTCCGGCTTCGACACCACGTCGATGTCGGGGTGGCTGCCGGCCGCGGCCTGGATGCAGGAGGCGCACGCGCCGCAGGGCAGGAGCCCCGGGCGGGGCGCGAGGCACACGAGCGCCTTGGCCAATGCCAGCGCGAAGCCGCGCTTCCCCACCCCCTCCGGCCCGATGAAGAGGTACGTGCCGGCGATCCGGCCGCGCTCGAAGGCGGCGACGAACCGCGCGGCCACCTCGTCGTGCCCCTCGATTCCCTGCCAGGCCATGGCGCGTGTCTCCGGGGCGGGGTCAGCCGAGACGATCCGCCACCACGGCACGGATCCGTCGCTCCACCGTCGCCCGGTCGGGGGTGGCGTCGATCACCGCGAAGCGCGTCGGGTCGGCCGCCGCCTCGAGGAGATAGCCCTCGCGGAGCCGGCGCCGGTAATCGTCCCCCCGGCTCTCGAGGCGGTCGAGCGGGCGGTGGTCCATCCGCGTCGCCGCCACCGCCACGTCGACGTCGAGAAGGATCACCAGATCGGGGGCGATTCCGCCTGTCGCGATCCTCCCGACCGCGCGGATCGCCTCCGGGTCGATCGAGCCGGCGTGGCCCTGGTAGACGACGTTGGCCGGAAGGAAGCGGTCCGATACCACCCACGCGCCGCGTGCCAGCGCCGGCGCGATCACCTCGGCGACGAGCTGCGCCCGCGCGGCCATGTAGAGGAGCATCTCCGTCGTCGGCGCCAGCGGGATCTCCACGCGGTGGAGGAGGATCTGGCGGACCGCGTCGCCGGCCGCGGTGGCGCCGGGATCGCGGCAGGTCACCACCTCGTGGCCCCGCTCGCGGAGCAGGGCCGCCACCGTCGCGACCTGCGACGACTTCCCCGATCCGTCGATCCCCTCGAGGACGATGAACCGTCCCGGCGCGTCAGCCACGGTCTCCCCCCTTGCCCGCGGCCACCGCGGCGATGCCGAGCGGGTCCGCCGGATCGAGGGCCACCACGCGCTTCGCGGTGTCGGCCGCCATCCCCCGCTTTCCCGACTCCACCAGCGCGTGGACGAGCCCCTTGGCCGCCTCGAAGAACACCCGGTTGCCCGGGAGCGACGCGGGGAGCGGTCGCGGCTGGCCGGCCTCCTCGAGCGCCTTGAAGCCGAGCTCCACGGCGCGGCCGAAGTGGCCGCGGGCGAGCTTCGGGTCGTCCTCCTCGAGCGCGAGCAGGCCCAGTTGGAGATGCCCCTCGAGGAAGTCGGGGCACTCCGAGAGGAGCCACACGAGCTCCTCGCGGGCCACGTCGATCTCCCCCGCCTCGAGCATCGCCTCCACCTCCTCGATGTCCTCGCGCCGCTTCCGCGCACAGCGCGGATGGACGAACTCCCACGACGGCGCCGCCTGGGTGGGGAGCGCCACGACGTCGCCCTCCGCGGCGATCGTCGCGGTGCGCCGCGCGACGCGGAGACGCTCGCGCTGGCGGCGCGGTTTGCCGCGCGGGCCGTCGTCGGGTCGTCGGTCGTCGCCCATCGCTCGCTCCGGGCCGGGGTCGACCGGCCGAACTCGTCGTTCGCGTCCCCGGGGCTAGACTCACCCCCGGCCGGACGACGGATGGATGGGAAACGATCCCGCAGCGATTGGCAAGGGGCATGGCGAAGGTGGCATCGACAAACCGCCCGCGCCGGACATCCCGCGGCACGGCGACCGCGCGGGCCGGGCGTTCCGGGCAGGCGTCCCCCCCCGCCACCGGGGCGCTCGTGCCGCCGGCGCTTCGCGAATCCCTCCCCCGGCTCCACGCCGACCTTCTCCGGTGGTTCGCCCGGGTGGGACGCGATCTCCCCTGGCGCCGTCGCCCCGAGGCGTACCGCACCTGGGTCAGCGAGACGATGCTCCAGCAGACGCAGGTCGATCGCGTCGTCGACTATTTCACGCGGTTCCTCGCCCGCTTCCCCACGGTGGAGGCGCTCGCCGCGGCCCCCGAGGCCGACGTGCTCCGCCTCTGGGAGGGTCTCGGGTATTACCGCCGCGCCCGCCAACTGCACGCCGCGGCCCGGAGGATCGTCGCGGACCACGGCGGACGACTGCCCGATGCGGAGGCGCCGCTCCGTGCGCTGCCGGGCATCGGCCGGTACACCGCCGCGGCGATTCTCTCGATCGCCTTCGGCCGGCCCTTCCCGGTGGTGGAGGCGAACTCCCGACGCGTCCTGGCGCGGCTGGCCGGCTACGGGGCGACGCTCTCCGGCACCTCCGCCGACGGGCCGGTGTGGGAGATCGCCGCGGCGCTGTTGCCCCCCGACTCGCCCGGCGACTGGAACCAGGCGCTGATGGATCTGGGGGCGATCGTCTGCACGCCGCGTGCGCCCGCCTGCCCGCGCTGCCCCGTGGCATCCTGCTGCCAGGCCCTCGCCACGGGCCGCGTGGCATCGATCCCGGCGATGGCCGCCAAGCGCGCGACCGAGGAGCGGAGCGAGACGGCGCTGGTCCTGCGGCGCGGCACGAAGGTGCTCGTGGTGCGCCGCGGACCGGGGGAATGGTGGGAGGGCCTGTGGGACTTTCCCCGCGCGGAGGACTCCGCCGGCCTCGAGGCGCTCCGGCCGGGCCGACCGAAGAAGGCGGGCGTCGTGACCTACTCCGTCACGCACCACCGCGTGCGCGTGGAGGTGGCGGTCGCCGAGGCCGCCGCCGCGGGGGGCCGTCGCGCGGGGCGGCGCTGGATCGAGTGGTCACGGCTCGGGTCGCTGGCGATGACGGCGCCGGGGCGGCGGATCGCGGCGCTGGCCTCACGCTCGGGAGGTCCCGGCGGAGTCGGCGACGGTCGTCGACGCCGGCCGCCCTCCGGGCGATGACGGCTCCGAGGGCCACGATCCGCGGCGTCGGTCTCGGGCAGTGGTCGATGACGGGGAACAAGAGGCATGCCGACGAAGGAATGGGTGCTCCGGTGGGCGCGGAGATGCGTTCCGCACACCGTCCGTGAGTGGCGCGCGGCCTGGTCGCGGCAGCGGCGGCTGTTCGCGGAGGTCGGCATCGCCGGCGGGCTGGGGCTGATGCTCCGCACGCGGACGAAGCAGCGGGGGACGCTCTGTCGCGTCGCACCACGAGGGTCGAAACACGGCCTCGTCTACCGGGTCGGCGCGTCCGATCTCGACGTCCTCCGCCAGATCTTCGTCGATCGCGAGTACGCCCCGCTGGATGACCTGGAAGACGTCGGCCTGGTGATCGATTGCGGGGCCAACGTCGGGTACTCCTCGGCCTATTTCCTCTCCCGTTTTCCCTCCTGTCGGGTCGCCGCCGTGGAGCCCGACGCCGGGAACTTCGCCGTACTCGAACGGAACCTCCTCCCGTTCGGCGACCGTGTGCAGGCCGTCCGGGCCGGCGTGTGGTCCCGCGACGTGCCGCTGAAGATCCGTCGGGAGCGGTACCGTGACGGCCGCGAGTGGGCGATTCAGGTGCGCCCCGCAGACGCCGACGAGGAGCCCGACTTCCTCGGTCGGAGCATCGCCTCGCTGCTGGAGTCGTCCGGCGCCGAACGGGTGTCGTTATTGAAGATGGACATCGAAGGCGCCGAGGCGGTCGTGTTCGGGGCCGACCTCGACTGGCTCGACAGGGTCGATGCCATCGCCATCGAACTCCACGACGACGGCCCCTTCGGCAGGGCGAGCGACGTGTTTCACCGCGCGATGGCCGGACGTGGGTTCGAGATGGTCCGCCACGGCGAGCTGACGATCTGCCGGCGCGGGGCCCCGGCCGGTCGAACCGCTTTCCGGCGTTGAATCGGACGCCCGACGGGGCTGGGGACGCGACCGATCGGAGGCGGCAGGTACGGGTTCGACCGGTTTGACGATACGATCGAGTGGCACGGGCGACGTGGCCGCCTCCGGGCGCGGGGGTGGTCGCGATCTCCACCGGCAAGCCATCCCTCCTGCCGACAAGGGCGCCGACCGGCCCTCTTCCAGCGGGCTTCCGGCCGCAGATCCTCCCCGAGACGCACCCCGCCCGGACCAGCAACGTCATGCACCCGATCTCCCCGTCCGCCGTCGACCGGCGGCGTCCTCGCCTGCACGCGATCGTCTCGGCCCTGCTCACGCTCGTGTCGGGGGCCGGTGGTGTGGCTCGCGCGCTGCCGCCGTCCGAGGACGACGCCGCCGCCTGGGAGCACGACATCCGGCCGCTCCTGGCCGCCCACTGCTCGGCCTGCCATGCCGGCGACATGGCCGAGGCGGGGGTGACGCTCGACGACCGCCGGCTCGAGGCGGCGAAGACCACCGATCGGGCGACCTGGGTGCGCGTCATGCGTCAGCTCGAGGGGGGAGTGATGCCGCCGGCCGACGCCGAGCCGCTTCCCGACGACGCGCGGAAGCGGCTCATCGCGTGGATCCACGAGGTGGTGCTGACCCCCGATTGTTCGCAGGGGGAGCGGCCGGGGCGGGTGACGCTGCGGCGGCTCAACCGCGCCGAGTACGACAACACGATCCGCGATCTCCTCGGCGTCGAGATCCGTGCCGCCGCCGACTTCCCCAGCGACGACGTCGGCTACGGCTTCGACAACATCGGCGACGTCCTCTCCATGCCGCCGGTGCTCTTCGAGCGGGCGCTCGACGCGGCGGAGAAGGTGGCCCGCGCGGCGATCAGCACGGGCGAGCCCGAGGACGCGCCGGTGAAGACGGCCCCCGGCGGCACGCTCGCCTCGCAAGGCGAGATCGGGCAGGACTTCGACTTCCCCGTCGACGGCGAATACGTCTTCCGCATCCGCGCCTCCGGCGACCAGGCGGGGCCCGATCCGGTGCGGATGGGGTTCCGCATCGACGGCCGCGAGGAGCACGTCGTGGACGTGCCTGACCGGGCCCGACGCCCGAAGAGCCACGATTTCCCCTTCCGGGTGCAGGCCGGGAAACGGCGCTTCGCCGCCGCCTTCCTCAACGACTTCTACGACCCCGCCGCCGAGAACCCCAAGGCCCGCGATCGCAACCTCCACGTGGCGGCGCTGGAGGTGATCGGTCCGCTGGGGATCGTCGATGCGGCGCTGCCGCCGAGCCACCGTCGCGTCTTCGCCACGCCGATCCCGTCGGGGCTCGAGCCCGCCGCGGAGCGCGACCTGGCGGCGCGGAACCTGCGGGCGCTCGCCTCCCGTGCCTTCCGCCGCCCTGCCACCGACGCCGAGACGGAGCGGCTGGCCTCGATCTACGCCGCGGCGCGGGCCGACGGCGACACGATCGAGCGGGCGATGCGGGGGGCGGTGACGGCGATGCTCGTGTCGCCGTCGTTCCTGTTCCTCGTCGAGGCCGATCCCCCGGCGGGCGAGGTCCGCCGCTTGAGCGACCACGAGCTCGCGGCGCGGCTCTCCTTCTTCCTCTGGAGCAGCCTCCCCGACGACGAGCTCGCCGCCGCCGCCGACCGGGGCGAGGTGCACACCGACGAGCAGCTCGTGGCGCAGGCCCGGCGCATGCTCCGCGACGACAAAGCGCGGGCCCTGGTCGACAACTTCGCCGGGCAGTGGCTCCAGCTCCGGTCGCTCGCCTCGTTCTCCCCCGATCGCGGCCGCTTCCCCGGCTTCGACGACGCCCTCCGCACGGCGATGCGGCGCGAGACGGAGGAGTTCTTCCGGGGAATCGTCCGCGAGGACCGCAGCATCCTCGAGTTCCTCGACGCCGACTCCACCTTCGTCGACGAGCGGCTGGCGAAGCATTACGGGATCGAGGGGGTGAGCGGTCCGGAGTTCCGCCGCGTGGCGGTCGACCGCCGGCAGCGCGGCGGCCTCCTCGGGCAGGCGAGCATCCTCGCGGTGACGAGCAATCCCACGCGCACCAGCCCCGTGAAGCGCGGCCGCTGGGTGCTCGAGAATCTCCTCGCCGCCCCGCCGCCGGCGGCGCCGCCGAACGTCCCCGAGCTGCCTGCGTCGGGCGAGGCGCTCAAGGGCACGCTCCGCCAGCGGATGGAGGAGCACCGCAGCAATCCTTCCTGCGCCGCCTGCCACAAGCTGATGGACCCGATCGGCTTCGGCCTGGAGAACTTCGACGCCGTCGGCGCCTGGCGGAGCGAGGAGGAGGGGGCCCCGATCGATCCCTCGGGCGAGCTCCCCGACGGCCGCACCTTCGCCGGTCCGGCGGAGCTGCGCGCGATCCTCCTCTCGCGGGCGGGGGAGTTCCGCCGTTGCTTCGCCGAGAAGCTCCTGGTCTACGCCCTCGGCCGCGGGCTCGAGTACTACGACGCCTGCGCGGTGGAGCGGATCGCCTCGGCGACGGAGGCGGCCGGGGACCGGTTCTCCGCGGTGGTGGAGCAGATCGTGACGAGCCCCGCTTTCCGGGAGCGGGAGTCGGAATCGGCCCGTTGACCATTTCCGTCCCCGGCGGACCGGAAAAGCCGCCCTTTCGGCCATTTCCGCCCCCTCGATTGGCGCCGGGGCGGGATTCCCGCCGATGGAGGAGAGGGGCCCTCGGTCGCGGGTGAGGAATTGACTCCCGCGGCGGGGCGACCGACGATTGACCGACATGACCGGGGCAGTCGCCCCTCCTGGAGGCTTCGATGACCACGCCCCTCTCGCGTCGGACGCTCCTCCGCGGTGCCGGCACCGCGATCGCCCTGCCGCTGCTCGACTGCATGCTCCCGGCAGGAGCCGCCACGGCCGCCGAGGCCGCCGACGCGGCGCCGCTGCGGGCTGCGTTCCTCTACGTGCCCAACGGCGTGCACATGGCCGACTGGACGCCGAAGCAGGCGGGGGCCGGCTTCGACCTCCCCCCGACGCTCGAGCCGTTGTGCGGGCTGTACGGCAAGTTCTCGATCCACACCGGTCTCGCGCAGCGCAAGGCCGAGGCCAACGGCGACGGCCCCGGCGACCATGCCCGGGCCCTGGCCACGTTCCTCACCGGCGTCCAGGCGCGGAAGACGGCCGGCGCCGACATCCGGGCCGGCGTCTCGGTCGACCAGCTCGCCGCCTCCTGGCTCGGCCGCCGCACGCGGCTGCCGTCCCTCGAGATCGGCTCCGAGGGGGGCGGGCAGTCGGGCAACTGCGACTCCGGCTACAGCTGCGTCTACTCCTCGAACATCGCCTGGCGCAGCGACACGCAGTCGGTGCCCAAGGAGAGCGACCCGCGCCTCGTCTTCGACCGCCTCTTCGCCGCCGGCCGTCCGGGCGAGACCGAGGAGGCGCGTCTGAAGCGCGAGAAGCGGTCGCGGAGCATCCTCGACTACGTCCGCGAGGAGGCCCGGGGGATGGACCGCGTCGTGGGCACCGCCGACCGGCGGAAGCTCGACGAATACTTCACCGCCGTCCGCGAGCTCGAGGTGCGGCTCGAACGCTTCTCGTCGGCCTCGTCGCAGCGCGACCTCGGCATGGCGCGGCCGGAGGGCCCGCCGGAGCTGTACCGCGACCATCTCCGCTTGCTCGCCGACATGCTCGTCCTGGCCTTCCTCACCGACACGACGCGCGTCTCGACCTTCGTGTTCGCGAACGAAGGCAGCAACAAGAGCTACGCCTTCATCGACGTCCCGGAGGGGCACCACGACCTCTCGCACCACGGCAACGACGCGGCCAAGCAGGCGAAGATCCAGAGGATCAACCGCTTCCACGTGGAGCAGCTGGCCTACCTCCTCGAGAAGCTCGACGCCACGCGCGAGGGGGAGAGCTCGCTCCTCGACCGCTGCATGCTCGTCTACGGCAGCGGCATCGGCGACGGCAACCGCCACAACCACAACGACCTGCCGATCCTCCTGGCCGGCGGCGGCGGCGGGGCGGTGAAGCAGGGCCGGCACGTCGTCCACGAGAAGAACACGCCGCTGACGAACCTCTACCTCGCGATGCTCGCCGGCCTCGGCTGCCCGACCGACAAGCTCGGCGACAGCACCGGCCGCCTGGCGGAGATCTGATCGGCGCGGCTCACCGCCGCGGGGCGCCCGATTCCGCGGCGCTCCCCTCCTCGGCCGCCCGCTCCGCCCGTTTCTCGAACGCCCCGGCGAGCGAGTCGCCCAGACGCAGCGTCCCCGCCGTGCCGTACCAGGCTCGGAGGTAGGGCAGATCCGAGGTCTCCACGACGACGACCCCCGGCAGGGCCTCCGCCAGGGCGGCGAGATCGGCGTTCACGGCCGCCACGTTTCCCCACGGGGCCCGATCGTGGTGGGCCGCGATGACCCACGGCAGCCCGGGCTCACCCAGGTCGGCCCGGGTCGCCTCGACGAGCCGGCGCATGGCGACGGGGAGGTTCTTCACGTATGGGCCGAAGAAGGCGTCGTTCTCGCCGGCGGTCCAGGCGATCCCCTCCAGCCGGACGTCGCATCCGCGGCGGACGAGATCGTCGCGCGCGTCGCGGACGAACCGGACGAAGCGGCGGTAGAGATCCCGGTGCGCCTCCTCCGACCCTTCGGGCGACCAGTCGGGCGACTGGGCGCCGCTGTGCGTGAACTTCACGATCGCCACGCCGACGTCGGGGTCGGTGGCCGCGCGGAGGCGAGCGCCGAAGGAGAGCTCGGGGCCGAAGCTGCCGAGGAATCCGACCGGCCCCAGCGGCTCCCAGTCGCACGAGGCCCGAACCCCGCCGCCGAGCGAATAGCGGAAGAGCACGTCGCTGCGGTCCTGGCCGAGCGCGGCGAATCGCTCGTCCGCCACGATCTCGGCGACGTGCGCGTCCTCCCCCTCCATGGAGCGCTGGCCCGCGAGGACGAAGAGCCTCACGCGGGCGCCGGCCGCGGGCGGCATCCCGTCGGGGAAGCGCCGCTCGGGCGGCGGCTGCAAGGCGCCAACCTCGCGGAGGTAGGCGTCGGCACAGGCCTCGCCGAGCTGGAGCTGGCCCTGGGTGCCGAAGTGGTAGTGGGGCTGGCCGCTTCCCATCACCTCGAAGGCCAGGTGCGAGGTGGGCACGAAGCGGGTGAGCGGGTCGGCGCGGAGGACCTTCTCCTGCTCCCTGCGGAAGAGGCCGAGCGGGCCGCGATGGTCCATCCCCCAGATCCCCTTCTCGCTCACCTCGGCGAGATACCACTTCAGCTCCGGCGCGCCGAGATCGGCCCGCAGCCGTCCGACGAGCGCGTCGAGCCCCTCGGCGTACCGGGGGCAGAGCGCCCGGTCGAGCATGTCGTTCTCCCCCTGGTGCCACACGACTCCCTCGAGTCGGTAGGCCACCCCGCGGGCGTCGAGATCGGCGAGCGCCCGCTTCAGGAGGGCCAGCGTGCGCGGATACAGCTTCTGCCCCCGCTCGGGGGCGTCCGGGTTCCAGTCGAAGGCCACGGTCGTGCCCCCCACCGCCGACTTGACGATCGCCAGCGGACCGATGCCATGGCTCTTCAGACGGCGGGCGAAGGTCAGCTCGGGGCCGAAGGACCGCAGCGGCCGGAGCGGCCCCCAGTCCCCGTCGCCGTTCTCCCCCTCCGGCAGGAAGGCGAAGCGCACGTCCTCCTGCGGCGCTCCCGCACCGACGAACTCGGGATAGTCGTCGATCCGCGCTTGGTCGACGTCGGCGCCGACCATGTTCGACTGGCCGGCGAAGAGGAAGACCCTGGTCGGGGCCGGGTCGGCCGCCACGGCACGGAGAGGCGCCGCGCATGGTCCGGCCGCAGCGGCCACCAGGGCTGCCGAGGCGATGGCGTGGACGACGGCCCGCATCGATCGGTCTCCTCGTGGCCCGGCGCCGCTCACCGGCCCCCCGGCGGGCAGAAGCGGTCGAGCCAGGCGAACACCTCCTCGTGCCAGCGCCGCGCGTTGGCCGGTTTGTTCACCCAGTGACCCTCGTCGGGGAAGTTCACGAACCGGCTCTCGACCCCCTGGCGCTCGAGCGCCGAGAAGAGCTCGTGCCCCTGGCCGATGGGGCAGCGGAAGTCGAGATCGTTGTGGATCACGAGCATCGGCACCTTGTGGCGGCCGAGCTCCCCGGCGCGGACGTGCGGGCTGAACTCCCGGTAGCGGTCGGGGTGCTCCCAGGGCAGGCCGCCGTGGTCGTTCTCGTCGAACCACAACTCGTCGGTCGTGCCCCACATGCTCTCGAAGTTCCACACCGAGCAGTGGTTGACGATGCAGGCGAAACGCGGGGCGACGTCGTTGACCGCGAACCAGTTCATCATGTAGCCGCCGAAGCTCGCTCCGGCGGTGGCGACGCGGTCGGCGTCGACGAAGGGGAGCGCCGTGACGGCGTCGAGGCCGGCGACGAGGTCGCGGTAACACTTCCCCCCCCAGTCGCCGGAGATCTCGTCGACGAACCGCTGGCCGAATCCGGTCGAGCCGCGCGGATTGGGCATCACGACGACGTAGCCGCGCGCGGCCCACAGCTCCGGGTTCCAACGATAGCTCCAGCCGTCCTCCCAGGCCCCCTGCGGGCCGCCGTGGACGAGGTACACCACCGGCCACTTCTTCGCCGGATCGAAGCCCGGCGGTTCGAGGATCCACATGTGCATCGTCACGTCCCCCTCCACCGGCACCTCCACGGCGCGCGGGCGGGGGAGGTCGATCGCGGCAAGGAGCGCGTCGTTGGTGCGGCTCACCGGCACACGGGCCGAGGTGCCGCGGCCGCCGGCGTCGACCGTGGCGACGGCCACGACCTCCGCGGGGCTGTCCATCCGCACGACCTGGAAGGCGGCGGAGATGCCGCTCGTCGAGAGCCCGACGAGCGTGCCGGGCCAGTGGCGGTCGAACTGCACCCCGCGCGAGTCGAGGAACGCCTTGCCGAGGAAGGCGGAGCCCTTCTCCTCGTAGAGGAAGGCGACGAAGGGCTTGAAGTCGGCATCCTCGAGCCAGGCGATCTCCCCCGCCGAGACGTCGGCGGCGGATGTGAGGTTCCGTGGCTTGCCCGCGAGCGTGCCGTCGGGGCGGAGATCGGCCACGAGCACGTCCCATTTGTCGGCCTCGTAGCCGGGCTTCGACTGGGCCCGCCAGGCGAGTCGCTTCCCGTCGGGGCTCCGCCGCGGGCCGTTGTCGGCGGCGGGATTGGAGGCGGTGAGCGACTTCCAGTCGACGCTCGGGGCGTCGATCGCCGCGACGCACAGGTCGTGGTCGGTGCTCCAGGCCTCCCCCTCGGCCGGCACGGCGGTGAAGATCAGGTGCCGCGAGTCGGGCGCGAAGCAGTGATCGTCGGCGACGGAGAAGGTCTTGCTCGTGGGGGAGGCGTCGCGGTCGCCCGGAGTGACGTCACGGCAGTCGGCGCCGGTTGCGTCACAGACGAACAGATGCCGGCGCTTGCCGCCGACGTGGTCGTCCCAGTGGCGGTGGAAGAGCCGCTCGGAGACGCGGACCTTCACCGGATCGGCGGCGAGCGCCTTGGCCCGTTCGGCGTTGGCCTTGTCGCTCTCGGCGAAGGGGAGCGCCGAGAACTCCGGCCACACCGTCGACACGAAGGCGATGCGGGAGCCGTCGGGGCTCCACACGGCGTCCTCGGCGCCGGTGGAGACGTCGGTGAGGCGCGTCGGCGTGCCGCCGGCGGCGGGCACGGTCCAGAGCTGGGAGGTGCCGCTGCGGTCGGACTGGAAGAGGATCCGCGAGCCGTCGGGGCTCCACCGCGGCCGGGCGTCCTTGGTGGTGCCGGCGACGGTGGTCAGCGCCCGCGGCGCCTGCGAGCCGTCGGCCGGTGCGATCCAGAGGGACGAGCTCGAGCCGTTCGACTCTTGGATCACGGTGGCGGCCTGCCACACCACGAGCGTGCCGTCGGGGGAGAGCTGCGGGTCGGCGATGCGGACGAAGCGGAAGAGGTCGGCGATCTCCATCGGCCGCTTGGCGGCCGGCTCCGCGGCGCGGAGGGGCCCCGTGAGGGCGAGGGAGGCGAGGAGGAGGATGGTCGTCGCGCGCATGGGGGGGCTCCTGTGTGCGTCAGCAGGATACGGGATGCCGGCCGGTCGTTGCTCCGCTGCGGCGTGCCCGTCCCGGTCCCCGTCGTGAAAAGGAAAAGGCTGCCGGGAGGGCTTCGTCCCCTCCCGGCAGCCTGGGCGGGGCGGCGGCCGGAGGGGCTCAAGTCCCTCGCGGCCGCCGCGGACCGCTACGCGGCCGGCTGATTCCCGGACCGTGTGTCGCTTGCGGAGGATCCCTCGGCCATCGCCGCGAGGACCCGCTCGCTCATCGTGTCGGCGTAGCGCTTGAGCGGGTCGGAGTCGTCGAGGGTCGCCGATCCCAGGCCGCTCTTCTCCGCCACGAGCAGGCTCAGGAGCGTGCCGAGCATCCCCTGGCCGCCCGTCTCCTTCCCCTCTCCGCCGGTGACGAAGAGGCGCTCGGGCACCAGCGGCTGGGCGCTCGCCGAGAGGCTCTCGGCCACCTCGGCGAGCGCGTAAAGGCGCGGGTCGCCGTAGCTCGAGATCTTCTTGAACTGCACCGCCGCCTCGGAGAGGCCGACCTGCATCACCTTCTGCCCCTCGCCGCGCCCCTCGAGCTCCTTCTGCCGCGCGTCGGCCTCTGCCAGGAGCACGCGCTGCTCCGCCTGGAGCCGCGACCGCGACAGCTCCGCCTCGGCCATGACCACCATCTGCTCGGCCTGCTTGCGGGCCCGGTAGAGGTCGGCCTCGCCCTGCTGCTCGGCGATCTGCGCCTCGACGCGGGCGTTGGTGAGCTGCGTCTGCATCGTGGCCTGGGCCTGCGCCTCGGCGAGGAGGCGCATCTTTTCCGAGGCCACGCGCTTCCGCTCGAAGGTCTCGAGCTGCTCCACCGAGAGCTGCCGCTCGCGGAGCTGGTCGAGGAGGGTCTCGATCTTGCCCGAGTCCTTGCCGGTCTCCGGCTTGCCGATGAGGACGTCGACGCACTCGATGTCGAAGCCGTGGAACTTGTCGCGCAGCTCCTGTCGCGCCTCGGCCTGGATCAGGTCGCGGTCGTGGAGGAGCTCGAGCATCGTCTTCTTGTGGGCGATGTCGCGGAAGTACGCCGAGAGCATCGGGTCGAGGGTCTGGGTGATGAGCCGCTGCACGTCGCCGAAGCGCTGGATGACGCTCGGGGCGCGCTGGTAGTCGATGTGGACCACCACCGAGAGCGGCAGGGAGGGCTCGTAGGCGTCACGCGTCACCAGTTCGATGCTCTTGAGGCTCTCGTCGTAGCGGTGCGACTCGCTCCGCCCCGTCACCCAGTGGAGGACGAAGTTCGTCGTCGGCACGAGGACGACGTTGCCGGCGTAGGTGTTGAAGGCGTACTTGCCCGGGCCGAGGGCCCGCTCCCACACGCCGCGCTCCCCCTCGGCCACGCGCTCGCCGTGGCGGAAGGCCTGGCCCGAGACGTCGGCGCCGCTGCGGCCGATGTAGCTCACCACCACGCCCACCGAGCCGATCGGCACCACCGTCTTGGGGATCGTCTCCACCGTGGCGAACCAGCGGTTGACGAAGTAGGTGCCGTCGGTGAGGGGCATGTGCTGGCGGCCGCGGCGGCCGCCGGCGCGGAGGAAGGCCTCCGGGTCCTGGTAGTTGTTGTGGTAGTCGGGGTCGGCGAGGTCGCCGCCGACGGTGGGGGCGATGATCTCCCCCGGCGGCAGCGACGGGCCGTCGTGGACGGTGACGATGCCGATGGTGTCGGTGCCGGCGTCTCCTTGGCCCTCGGCCTCCTCGGCCCGGCCGCGGCCGATGACGATCGGATCGAACCCCTGCACGTCGCGCAGTTCGCCCAGCCAGCGGGCGAGCGATTCCTGTTCGCCGCGCGTCTGCAGCGCCCGCAGCGCGAAGACGGCGTTGTCGCTGATCACCGTGAACAGCGCCGGGTTCACGGCATAGACGCCTTCGCGGAGGATCGCGCGCTGGCGACCCTTCTGACCCCGGCGTCCCGCGGGCACGGCCGGATCGAGGAACGCGCGGGGGTCCTGGAAGTTCGCGGCGTCGACGACGCGGGCGAGGGTCTGGCTGGCGGGGAGCGGCTCGCCGTCACGGGCGAAGACGTAGCCGATCTTCCCTTCGGGAATCGTCACCAGCGGCACGGTGTGGATGGCGTACTGCCAGCGCCACCAGCCGAAGTGCAAGCCACCGCGGAGGATGTCGGCCCGGTAGCCGGCCTCGGGGCCGGTGGCGATGATCCGCCCCTCCGGCACGCTGCCGGCGAGGCTCCACCACTTCTCCACGACGCCGACGCGGTCGTTGGGAATCCAGCGGAAGCAGAGCCAGAAGGCGAGACATGCCGCGCCCAGGAGCCAGACGGGCCACCAGGCGAGCAGTTCCGCCGGAATGGCCAGAGCCAGGGGAAGCGAAACGGAACTCGACTCGACCGACGGGAGCGGGGAGTGGCTCCCCGCGAGGAAACCGACGAAACCCACGTGATGGCCTCCGGCGAGGAGGGGGCCCTGCGCGGCGGCACGGACGGCCACCGGGTGAGAACGCCCTCTCGCGAACCGGGGCGAACCTGCCTCCCCGAGAGGGAGGACAGAGAATGCCCTTTCAAATCGGGCCGGACACCGCGTCCGACCAACGGCCTACGGGGTTAGCTGACGGGCTAGGGCTTGAAAGTACCCCGGAGCACTCGCGTGCTCCTGCGCCCCTGGCACGGCCGACACCTCGAAGGTGGCTGCGGCCGCACCGTTGGGTCCCCCGTTCGCGGCCTTTCGACCGCGACTCGGCGACGCCCCTATTCTAGCACCGAGCCGCGAAAAGACCGCAAGTCCGCCGCCGCGCCGCGCGCCGTTTCGATCGCAACCCCGCCGCCGTCATGGGGATCGGACGGATCGGAAAACCGCGGCATGCGACCTGCACCGCCGGCGTGGACATGGCCTGTCCGGTCCGCCGCCGTGGTATCCTCCCCGCTCCCCTGAAGGAGCTCATTCATGCGCCGCGTCGCTCTCGCCCTCGCGATTCTCCTCTCTTCCATCGCCGCCCGCGGCGCGGAGCCGGCCAAGCCGCTCGAGGTGCTCTATGTCACCGGCGGCTGCTGCCACGACTACGACGCCCAGAAGGCGATGATCACGCGCGGCATGGCGGCGCGGGCCCGGATCCGCTGCACCGTCGTCCACGAGGGGGGCACCTCGACCAATCACCCGATCTCGATCTACGAGAAGCCCGACTGGTCGAAGGGCTACGACGTGGTGTTCCACAACGAGTGCTTCTCCGACGTCAAGGATCCGAAGTTCCTCGAGAAGATCCTCGCCGAGCACAAGAAGGGGGTGCCGGCGGTGCTGATGCACTGCGCGATGCACTGCTACCGCGCCGGCAACGACGAGTGGTTCAAGTTCTGCGGGATCACCTCCCCCGGCCACGGTGCCCACTACGCCTACACCTGCAAGCTCGTCGGCAAGCATCCGGTGCTCGCGGGGCTGCCGCTCGAGTGGGAGGTGCCGAAGGAGGAGCTCTACTACTCCGACAAGGTCTGGTCGACCGCCACCCCGCTCGGCGAGGCGATGAGCACCGACCGCAACGCCATGCAGACCTGCATCTGGACCAACCAGTACGACAAGACCCGCGTCTTCGGCACCACGATCGGCCACTACGCCGAGACGGTGGCCACCCCGGAGTTCCTCGGGCTCGTCACGCGCGGCACCCTGTGGGCCGCCGGGAAGCTCCAGGACGACGGCGAGCCGGTGCCGGCCCTGCGGCTCACCGAGGCGGAGAAGAAGGCGGTCCTCGATCCCGCCCCCGGCCCGCAGCCCACCCCGGCCGAGTGAGCCTCGCCCCCCTGACAGCCGCAGCCACCGTGGTAGGATTGCCCCGGCGGCGTTTCGGCCGGGAAAAAGCGGCAGGAGGACGGGCGTGGCACGCGCGGCATTGGCGCTCGAGGACGGCACGGTCTGGTTCGGCGAGGCCTTCGGCGGCCGCGGCACGTCGTCGGGCGAGGTCTGTTTCAACACCTCGATGACCGGCTACCAGGAGATCCTCACCGACCCCAGCTACCGCGGCCAGATCCTCTGCATGACCGCGCCGCAGATCGGCAACTACGGCGTCAATCCCGCCGACGTCGAGAGCGGCGGGATCCACATGGCCGGCTTCGTCGTCCGCGAGGCCAGCCGCGTGGCGAGCAACTTCACCTCCACCGGCACGCTCGACGAGTATCTCGCCCGCTCGGGCGTCGTCGGCCTCTCCGGGATCGACACCCGGGCGCTCGTGCGGCGCCTGCGGATCCGCGGCGCGATGACCGGCGTGATCTCCACCGAGGTCCTCGACGCCGAGAAGCTCGTGGCGATGGCCCGCTCGGCGCCGGCCCTGGTCGGCCGCGACCTCGTCGCCGAGGTGATGCCGAAGGGGGAGGCTCCCTGGGCCGATCCGCTCGACGAGTCGGCCACGCCGCTGCCGCAGCCCTCCGTGGGGGGCGTCTTCGAGGCGGCCGCCGAGGCCGGGCCGGTGCGGAACGTCGTCGCCCTCGACTACGGCATGAAGTGGAACATCGCCCGGCACCTCGTCTCGGCCGGCTGCCGGGTCACGGTGCTCCCCGGCGACACCCCCGCCGCCGCCGTCCTCGCCCACCGCCCCGACGGCGTGTTCCTCTCCAACGGCCCCGGCGATCCCGAGGTCCTCACGCAGTGCGTGGAGACGGTGCGGGGCCTGGTGGGGAAGGTGCCGATGTTCGGCATCTGCCTCGGCCACCAGCTCCTGTCGCTGGCCTGCGGCGCGAAGACCTTCAAGCTCAAGTTCGGCCACCGCGGCGCGAACCAGCCGGTGATGCACCTCCCCACCGGCCGCGTCGAGATCACCTCGCAGAACCACGGCTTCGCCGTCGACGAGGCGACGCTCCCGGCCGAGCTCGAGGTCACCCACCGGAACCTCAACGACGGCACGATCGAGGGGGTGCGCCACCGCACCGCCCGCGCCGCCAGCGTCCAGTACCACCCCGAGGCCGCGGCCGGGCCGCACGACTCCGCCTACCTCTTCGGGCTGTTCCGCGAGCTCATGGCCTGAGCCGAAGGGCCCGTCAGCCGGCCTCGAAGGGGACGATCGACCAGTCGCCCGAGTCGACGCCCCGCAGCTGCTCCTCGGCGACCCTGCCGTCGATCGACCAGGCGCGGTGCGAGGCGAAGGCGAGCCCCGACGGACGGCCGACCGCCGCGCGGGCGTCGACCGCCGCCACGCGGACGCTCTCGAAGTGCTCGTCCGGCGCGAGCCGCCACACGGCGCCCGCGGCCCCGCCCGGGGCGTCGGCGGCGAGATAGAGGAATCCGTCGGCGCCGAACTCGATCGCGTCGGCGCCGGGGAAGGGATGCGGGATCCCCACCGGGCGGAACTCGTGCGGGTTCTCGAGCGGGGCCTTGAAGAGCGTCCCGTCGCCGGCGCTCGAGAGGAGGAGGAAGCGGTCCTCCACGAGCGTGATCCCGCCGATCCGCCCGGAGGAGCCGTCGTTGCCGCCGAGCCGGTCGTCGGCGAGGAACAGATGCGGGCCGGCACGGCCGGGAGGGGGCACGCGGTAGACCACCGGCCGGCAGGCGTCGGTGAGCCACACCGTGCCGTCGCCCCCCACGGCGAGATCGTCCGGCAGGACCAGGTGCGGGCCGGCCACGATCCGCGACAGTTCGTGCGTGCGCAGATGACGGCGGGAGGCGATGTCGAAGACGCACAGCCGGCCGATCCGCAGGATCGTGTCGTCACCGGGGGACTTCTTCGGCGACGCGCTCCTGCCCCCGCTCCCCCGGTGGCCCACGGCGACGTACGCCTTCCCGTCGCGCTCCCGCACCGCCATCGACGTGACCAGATCGGCATGGTCGAGGAGATCGACGCAGCGGCCGTCCTTCTCCACGAGCACGAGCTTTCCCTGCCGCTGCGAGCAGACGAGAAAGGCCCCGAGCGCCTCCGACCAGGTGAAGCCGCCGGGATGGAGCCCCGGGGCGGCGAAGCGGATCGGGGGGGCGTGGCGGAGGAAGGGCATGGTGGCTCCGGGGACCTAGAGGACGGAAGCGTCGCCCCGCGCGTGGGGTGGGGATGGCTTCCGACGCGCGGGCTAGAAAATGACCATGTACTGCGCTTGGATCGCCGTGCCGGTGAACCCGGCCCGGTAAGGATAGAGCGGATTCTGGGCCGGGCTCGAATCGATCCACAACGTCTCGAAGGTGAAGCGGTTCTGACGGGTCCGGTGGAGGTACCAGTTGAAGCCGCCGCCGAACTCCTGGGCCGAGCCGAACGGGCCGGTCAGGGCGCTCG